>NZ_JAJSYW010000015.1:45835-51873 GCF_036815005.1 Streptomyces sp. IBSBF 2435
CACCCAACAACGCCGACTCCACCGCACCCGCGTCCACACCCGACGCAACCACAGCGGCGGGGACCGGGGCAGGGGCCACGGGGGGCGGTGCCACCGCCGCGACGGCGGCGGGAGCCTCGACAGCGATCCCGGGCGCGGGGACGGGCGCGGGGACGGCCGGGGGCGCCTGCTCGACATACGCGACGGGCGCGGGCGCGGTGAGCGCCGAGGCGGCCGTCGGCGCGGGCACGGCGGCGGGAGCCGGGGCGGCCGTACCCAGTTCCAGCCCGGCGAGGTCGCGCAGGATCTCGTTGGCCCGCAGGTGCGTGCGGCCGATGGCCAGGCCGTGCTCCTTCACGGCGGTGACGCCGGCGATCACCTGGTTCACCCGGCCCTGCTCGTCGGCGCGCTCCAGCAGCCGGACGAGCCGCTCCGCGCTCTGCAACTGGCCGTTCAGGTAGTCGTCGTGCAGTTCGAGGTGATCGGCCATCAGATCGGCCAGGCGGTCATTGTCCACGGGAGCTGTCTCCAGGACGGCAGGGGCAGGGGCAGGGGCAGCGGCAGGTACGGGAGCGGTCGCGACGGGCGCGGGGGCCGGAAGTGCGAGCGTGGCGGGCCGGGTGGAGGGCACTACGGCAACGGCGGTCGCGGCGGTGGGAACCCGGGCCGCGGCCGGAGCCGGAGCCGATACGGGAGCGGGCCGCGGCGCGCTCGCCGGAGCGGCACCGAGGGTCACGGCGGCAGCGGCCGGAGCCGGCACCCGGTAGCCGCTGTCGATCGCGTCCCGGTACGCCGCTTTGCGCTGCGGCGACACGTAGTTGATGCCGTTGAGCGAGATCGTCATGCCCTTGGCGGGCTCGCTGCGCCGCGGCTGCGCGACGTAGCGGTCCGCGGTGGCGATCGGCACGCCGAGGACGGCGAGTTGCGCCACCGCCTGCTTGAGGGTCAGCTCCGCGTCGCGCTTCGCACCGCCGTCGAGTGAGATCGCGGTGTGGGCACGGTCGCCGAGTACACGCCGTACGAGCTGGGTGAGCACCGAGCCGGGACCGAACTCCACGAAGACCCTGAACCCGGCGCCGTACAGCTCCTCCACCCGGGCGGCGAAGTCCACCGGGTGGATCAGCTGCTCGGTCAGGACCCGGCGGTTGGCGTCGAGGTCGGCGCCGTAGACCGCACCGCGGGTGTTGGGCAGCACAAGGCCGCGCGGCTCGCGCATCCCGGCCGCCCGCACGTGGCCGCCGAACTCCGCCACCGCGTGGGCGACATGAGGCGTGTGGAAGGCCGCGGACACCGGCAGCCGCGACGCGCGGAGCCCGGCCTCCTTCGCCGCTGCCACCAGCCGGTCGATCTCCGCCGTGGCGCCGCCGACCACGATCTGATCCGGCGCGTTGCGGTTGCAGATGACCAGCCCGTCCCGCGCGGCGAGCAGTTCGGCCACGCGCTCCTCGTCGGCGGCCACCGCGGCCATCGCTCCGGCGTCGAAGCCGGGGTCCGCGGGGGGAGCCATCGCGGCGCCGCGGGCCCGTGCGAGCGCGAAGTAGGCGCCGCTGTCGAGCGCGCCGGCCGCCCACAGCGCGGTCAGCTCACCGAAGCTGTGCCCGAGGAACCCCTCGGCGGCGAAACCGAGTTCGGTCAGGTAGCGGAACTGGCCCACCGACAGCGCGCCGATCGCGGGCTGCGCGTGTACGGTCTCGCGCAGCTCGGCCTCCTGCGTCTGCCGCCCGGCGTCGTCGAACGACGGCGGCGGGAAGGCGATCCGGGACAGCAGCCGCGCGTCCTCGAACTGCTGGTTGACCTCGTCGAAGGCCGCCCTCAGCGGCGGCAGCGCCAGCACGGCGGTCCTGCCCGGGTTGACGTACTGGCTGCCCTGGCCGGCGAAGAGCGCGGCGACCTTGCCGTCCTGCTCGGCGCGGCGCCGGAAGTACACGCCTTTGGGGTGCGTCCACGAGTCGGCCTCGGGGCGGGAGCGCAGCTCGCCGAGCGCCACCTGGCGCAGCGCGGCCAGTTCCTCCTCGGTCCTGGCCACCAGCGCGACCCGCGCGTGGCCGGCAGGTGCCGGGCCGCCCTCGGCGCGGGCGCCGCTGTCCAGGGCGGCGGTCAGCGCGGCGGTGTCGGGCGCGTGCCACAGGTGCACCGAGGCGACCGGGAACATGACCTCCAGGTCGGCGCCGTCACCGTACTCCTCCATCACGAAGTGGAAGTTGGTGCCGCCGAAGCCGAACGAGGAGATGGCCGCGCGGCGAAGGCCCAGCCGAGGGTCGCGGATCCACGGCCGCAGTTCGGTGTTGACGTAGAACGGGCCGTTCTCGAAGTCGATTGTCGGATTGGGCTCGTCGACGTTGATGGTGGGCGGCAGCACCTTGTGGTGCAGCGAGAGCGCCAGCTTGATCATGCCGGCCGCGCCGGCGGCGGCCTTGGTGTGGCCGATCTGGGACTTCACGCTGCCGACCGCGGCGTACGCGCGGGCGTCGGTGGCCCCGCCGACGACCGCGGCGAGCGCGCTCAGTTCGGTGGCGTCGCCGACCGCGGTGCCGGTGCCGTGTGCCTCGAACAGCTCGACACTCGCAGGCGAGCAGTCGGCGTCGTGGTACGCCCGGTGCAGGGCGACCATCTGGCCTTCCTTGCGGGGCGCGTAGATGGACTTGAACCGGCCGTCGCTGGAGGTTCCCAGGCCCCGCAGAACCGCGTAGACCTGGTTGCCGTCCCGCTCGGCGTCGGAGAGCCGGCGCAGCGCGAGCATGCCGATGCCCTCGCCGATCAGGGTGCCGTCGGCGTTCTTGTCGAACGGACGGATCCGGCCGCCCTTGGACAGCGCCGGGGTCTTGCTGAAGCACATGTACATGAAGATGGTGTTCTCGGCGTCGCAGCCGCCCACCAGCATGGTGTCGGCGCGGCCTTCGAGCAGTTCGCTGACCGCGGCCTTGACAGCGCCCAGCGAACTGGCGCAGGCGGCGTCGATCGTCATGTTGGTGCCGCCCAGGTCGAGGCGGTTGGCGATCCGGCCGGCGACCACGTTGCCGAGCATGCCCGGGAAGGAGTTCTCCTCCCACGGGGCGTAGGCCAGGCGGAACTTGGCGGCGATCTCGTCGGCGTCCTCCTCGGAGAGCCCGCAGCTGCGGACGACCTCCTTGAGCACCGGGGTCTGCAGCCGGGCGGTGAGCGGCTGGGTGAGCTGGTTGGCGCCGGTGATGCCGAGGATGACGCCGGTGCGCGAGGCGTCGTACCAGGGCTTGTCGGCGCCGGCGTCCTTGAGCAGGTCGCGGGCGACCACCAGGCTCAGCAGCTGGAGGACGTCGGTGACCTCCAGCGTGTTCGGCGGCAGGCCGAACTCCATGGGGTTGAAGGCCACGTCGGGAATGAAGCCGCCGCGCCGGGCGTACGTCTTGTCGGGCACCGACGGGTCCGGGTCGTAGAACTCGTCGACGTCCCAGTGGGTGGCGGGCACGTCGTCGATGCAGTCGGCGGCCGAGGCGACGTTCGCCCAGAATTCGCTCAGGTCGCGGGACTTCGGGTAGAGCGCGGAGAGGCCGACGATGGCGATGGGGTCACGGGCGAGCCGACGGTCGAGCGCGGATTCCTGCGAAGAGTTCACGGCGAGCCTCTCTGGGATCTGGACGAACGGGATCTTCCGTGGCGATATCCGCCCGGCGCGACGCCGCCCGGCGCTCCGGCAGGTGGGGGCGGAGGCGGAGGCAGGCGTGGGTCGGCCGGCGGGTCGTCCGGTGGGGACCGGCGAGTCAGCGGGACGGTTCGATCACTCCGGCGATGGCCGCCGCGGCGTCGGGGCGGATCAGCATCGTGTAGTGGTCGCCAGGAGTGGGCCGGCACAGGTCGAGGCCGCGCGGGGCCAGCTCCTGCCAGCCGAGCGCGTCGTCGCCCGGGATGAGGCTGTCCTCGGCCTTGATCAGGGCCAGCGGCACGGACGAGGGAACCGGATGGTGGGTGGCGGTCAGCCGGTTGTTGCGCAGCAGCCCGTCGACGTAGGTGTCGTAGAGCTTCCGCAGGCCGGGCAGCGGGGTGCCCTCGGCCAGCGCACCGCAGCCGACAGCCGCGTCAAGGATGCGGACCAGCCCGGTGTCGAGGTCGAGTCCCGCGGTGTCGTCGGGGTCGAGCGAGATCGTGCGGTTGCGCTTGGCGCCGAGGTACATCGTGAACCAGCGCAGGAGCATCGGCGCTTCGAGCGAGTCGTCGGCCTGCTGGTAGGCGTCGGTCGGGGCGATACTGTCGAGGAGCACCAGCCGGTCGGGGAGTTCAGCGGGTTCCAGTGCCTCGGTCATCGACTGCATGAGGACGCCGCCGAAGGACCACCCGGCGAACGTCGTCCGGCCGGCAGCGGGTTGGGCCGCCCGGTCGGCGCGGAGCTCGATGAGGAGCTGGCCGACGAGCGAGGCGACCGTCAGGTCGCCGCGGCCGCCGGACAGGGCCGCCTCGAAGTACTCGGGAACGCCGGCCAGGTCGAGCACGGCGAACCCGGTACCGCCGGGCAGCGCGTCGGTGATCCCGCCCCACACGTCCGAGGGCAGCGCGCCGGGGTGGACGGCGTACACGGTGTGCCCCCCGGGTGCGGTGGGCCGGTGCCGCCGGATGATCGGCGGTGCTTCCGGACGGGAAGCCGGTCCGCGGCGGGCGCCGGCTCTAGGCCGAGGTGGCACGCTGCGCGACCTCCTCGGCAAGGTGGGCCGCCAGGTCCTTGATGGTGGGGTGATACCACAGCGCCGTCGTCTGCAGTTCGAATCCCAGCCAGTTCTCCATCTCGCCGGCGAGGATCAGCGCCTCGGTGCTGTCCAGGTCGAGCTCATCGAAGTACTGGTCAGGCGGAACCGTGGAAGGCTCCACTCCCAGGCGGTGGGCAACCTTTTCGATCAGCCAGTCCTGGGCTTCCTGGGTCGAGATGTTCCCCATTCCATTTCCTTCCGACGACTTGTGTCTCCCGATGGTCGGCGCACTCGGCCGGGAACCGCGGAATGTGCCGGACCCCAGCGACGCGTTCCGGTGGTTCACACTGCTCCGCAGCCGAATTCGGGATGCGCCTTCAGTTCGGGACAGTAGGCGGGAGGTCTGCTTCCGGGCAACCGGCCGAGAACCGGAATAGACGCCGCCTGGCCCGCTTGCAAAATCATTCGGCGCGCGTGGAAAACAACTGCCCTCGCTGAGCTGGGGCAATACCCCGAGGCCTAGGAGCCGCGGGTTCCGCTGTCAGCTTCTCGCGTGTATGTCAGCGAATCTGTCAGCGCCCGTCGGCCGCTGCCGGGGCCGGTCGGCTGCCTGACCGGCCGCCGCGCGGCCGGAGTCGCCGTCGGGGCGGGGCGGCTTGCGCCGCGGCGGCGCCGGCACCTGTCTTTCTGCCATGGTGCGCACCCAGTCCTGGATCGAGGTGTGCGGCCGGGCGGCGAGTTGGGCGGCCGCCCGCCGCAGTGCCGACGGCCGGCGGCCGCACGCTTCGGCCAGCGCGGCCGCGGCCGCGGGCTCCGCCGCAGTGCGCGAGGCGCCGAGGAGGGCGTCGAGCATCTCGCGCGCCTCCGCGACCGACAGCGCGTCGAGCTCCAACGGCTTCGCACCGTTGCGCACCACCAGATCGGGAAGCGGATGCCGGCTGGTGACGAGCACCAGATTGCCGGAGGTGCCCGGCAACAGCGGTCTGACCTGCTCGGAGGTCTCCGCGTCGTCCAGCAGCACCAGGACGTGCCGGCCGGCGAGCAGGGTGCGGAACAGCGCGGAGCACTCCGCCAGCCCGGCGGGAATCCGGTCCTCGGCCACCCCGAGCGCGCACAGGAAACTCCCGAGCACGCTCAGCGGGGTCAGGGGTTGGCCGGACGAGGTGTCCCCGCCGCGCAGGTCGGCGTACAGCTGCCCGTCGGGAAACCAGTCGCGGGTCTCGTGCGCCCAGTGCACGGCCAGGGCGGTCTTGCCGCGCCCTGGCGGGCCGTAGACGGAGGCGACGGGCACCGATGAGTAGTCCGTGCGCTCACGCGCGAGCAGCCGGTCCAGCTCGGCCTTCTCCGCTTGGCGGCCGACGAACGGCCGGACCGCGGGGGGGATCTGGGCGGGCGGGGCCATGG
>NZ_JAJSYW010000016.1:0-10140 GCF_036815005.1 Streptomyces sp. IBSBF 2435
GGGTACGGGGGGCGGGGGCGGGTCCGCCCGGGCTCAGTGGAACTGCTCCTCCTCGGTGGACCCGCTCAGCGCGGTGGTCGAGGACGCGGGGTTGACGGCGGTCGAGACCGGGTCGAATTGGTCGGCTCGAAGGCGTTGAGCGGTCCGCCGAAGCCGGCCTCGGCGTCGGCGACGATCGGCGCGAGCCAGTCGGTGGTGCCCGACGGGCAGCGCTACCTGTGGACCGCCCGCGCGGTGACCCGGCACCGGGGCGGCTGGGGCGAGCCCGGCAAGACCTTCGCCATCGGGCTCGGCTGCGAGATCAGGCAGGCGTCCCGGCTGGTCTACTCCGGCGGCCTCGACCTCGGCAGCACCTCCGCCGCCGTCCCCATCGGGATGGGCTGCCGGCTGTGCGAACGCACCGACTGCCCCCAGCGCGCCCTGCCGCAGCTGGGCCGCCGGCTGGCGATCGACGAGCACAGCAGCACCTTCGTCCCCTACCCGGTCGTGGAAGAGGGCGGCCTCGGCGAGATCTGACCGCCGCGGGCGCCGCTGTCCGAGGTCTCCACCGGATAGGGGACGTAGCTGCGGCGGCCTGTCCCGGCCGCCTCCCGACAGGCCGCCGACCGCGCTCGGCCGGGCGGCACCGGCACCGGCGGCACCCGCCGACGGGCCGATGTCCACCCCTGCCCCTGTCCACGCGGGTCGACCGGCGGCGGGGGCCGCTCCGGATCGGCGGACAGTGCGGCGGGCGGGGCGCGAGAGGTCTACCGTTCCGCCATGCGCATCGTCTCCCTGCTCCCCGCGGCAAGCGACATCGTCGCCGAACTCGGCCTCGGCGGCCACCTCGTCGGACGTACCCACGAGTGCGACTGGCCCGCCGCGGCGGTCGCCGCGGTGCCGGTGGTGACCTCCGCCGAATTCGACTCCGACGCCTTGAGCAGCCGGGAGATCTCACAGGCGGTGGGCGGGGCGGCGCACCAGGGCTCGTCCCTCTACACCCTCGATACCGGGCTGCTCGCCGAGCTGGCGCCCGACGTGGTGCTGACGCAGGACCTGTGCCGGGTGTGTGCCGTCTCCTACGAAGCGGTGGCCGACTCGGTACGGGTGCTCGACGGCGCGGGACCCCAGGTGATCAGCCTGGAGCCGCGCACCCTGCCCGACGTGCTGGCCTGCGTGCTGCGGGTCGGTGACATCCTGGGGGTTCCGCAGGCCGCGGTCCGCCGGGTGGCCGAGCTGAGGCAGCGCCTCGCCGCGGTGCGCGCCCAGGTGGCGGGCAGGCCCCGGCCGCGGGTGGCGGCGATCGAGTGGCTGGACCCGCTGTGGCCGGCCGGGCACTGGGTACCCGAGCAGATCCGCTGCGCCGGGGGAGAGCCGCTGCTGGCCGAACCGGGGGAGCACACCGGCTCCATGGACTGGGCGGCGCTGATCGAGGCGGCGCCCGAGGTGATCGTGCTGATGCCGTGCGGCTTCCCGCCGGAACGCACCCTGAAAGAGGCCGACCTGCTCTCCCGGCACCCGGCGTGGGACGACCTGCCGGCCGTCCGCGACGGCCGGGTGTGGGTCCTGGACGGTCCCGCCCACTTCAACCGCCCGGGACCCCGGGTGGTGCGCGGCGCCGAGATCCTGGCGCACGTCCTGCACGGGGTCCAGCCGGGCGAGCCGGTCCTGGCGGCGGAGGCCCACCGCCTGGCGTGACCCGACCAGTCGGCGGCGGCCCGGCACCGGCTGCGCCTCCGGCGTGAGCCCCCCGCCGCCCCGCCGCGGTCAGTTGCTGACGGCCGGGTCGCCGAGCGGTGCGGTCAGCCGGGTCAGGCCGGCGTCGAGCAGCGCCTCGCTGACGACCCGCTTGGACTCCCGCAGGGCCGTCTCCTCGTCCACCGCGTCGAGCCGTACGCGCACGTCGGCATTGCCGGTGGGGGCGTCGGTCACGAACTCGCCCCCGTATTCGGTGAAGGAGGCGTCCTCCGGGGCGGCGTCGCGGGCCTTGATGGCGTCGCTGATGACGCTCATCTGCTCGGGCGTGAACGGGGCGGCCGGGTGGACGGGGACGGTGACGACGTAGCTTGGCATGGGGCAACGGTAGTCGGCCCGCGCCCCGCGGCCCGGTACGGCGGGGCCGTTTCGCGGGACGGCGGCGGGCCTCACCCCCGGCCGCGCGGAGCTGGCCGGCGCCTTGTGGCGTGTCGCGCTGCCCGACGGCTTCGACGCGGTGAGCGTCCGCTCGGTGGCCAAGGAGTCCGACTGGTCGGCCGGGGCGCTGCGGCACTACTTCCCCGACAGGACCGAGATGGTGCTGTTCGCCGTCGACTTCGTGGTGGAGTCGGTACGGCAGCGGATCGGCGGCGCGGGCGCCGCCGCGGGCTCGCTGTCGCCGGAGCCGGTGCAGGCCACCCCGGAACGGCTGCTGCCGCTGGACGACGAGCGGCGGCTGGAGTCCGGGGCCTGGTTCGCGCCGGTGGCGCTCGCGCGCCGCGACTCCTCGGCCGCGCGGCGCCGCGCCGAGGCCGACGAGCTGATCCGCGGCGCCGTGGACAGCGCCCTGGCCGGGCTGGCGGAGCTGGGCAGACTCGGCCCGGCCGTACCCGGGCCGCGGAGACGGCGCGGCTGCACGCCCTGCTGGACGGCATGGTGGTGCAACTGCGGGCCCGGCCGCCGCGGTTGTGCCCGCAGGAGGCGCGGGACATCCTGGCCGGGCAGCTGGCGGAGCTGGCCGCCTGGGGCCCGCCGCCGGGGCGCTTCACCCCGTAGCGGTCACGGCCCTAGGCGTCGTGGATGGTGGTGAGGTCCGCGAGGCCGGAGATGGTCAGGACGGGTCTCAGCAGCGGGTTGGCGATGAGTTCGATCCGCTCGGCGTGCGGGAACAGCACGCTCAGGCCCGCGCTGTCGAGGTATTCGATGCCGGTCAGGTCGAGCACGAGGGGGCCGGACGTGCTGTCGAGGGCGGCGGCCAGCGCTTCGGTGTTGCTCATGTCGATCTCGCCGGTCGCGGTCAGCAGGGCGGTGCCGTCGGGCCGCCGGCCGGGGGTGAGGGTCAGGGGCGTGGTCATCAGGAGATCCTCGTGTGCATGTCGACGGTGGTGCCGGACGGGCCGGGGGTGATGGTGACGCGCTGCATCAGGGCGTGCATCAGGCTCATGCCGCGACCGCGATGGGTGTTCAGCTCGGGCTGGGGGGTCTTCCAGCGGCCCGAGTCGGCGATGGTCAGGTGCAGGTCGTCGACAAGTGCCTCGGCCCGGAAGTAGACGGGGTTGCCGGGAGCGTCGCGGTGGCCGTGCTCGATGGCGTTGGCACACGCCTCGCCGACCGCGACCAGCACGTCCTGCACCGTACGCGGCGGCAGGTCGCACCGGTCGAGCCAGCCGCGCAGGGCCTTGCGGACCGGGGCGAGCTGGGCGGACTCTGCGGGGAAGGACATCTCCAGCGGGGCGGGGTGGCGGTACAGCAGCAGGGCGACGTCG
The DNA here is from genome assembly GCF_036815005.1 of Streptomyces sp. IBSBF 2435. Lineage (NCBI taxonomy): Bacteria > Bacillati > Actinomycetota > Actinomycetes > Kitasatosporales > Streptomycetaceae > Streptomyces > Streptomyces sp. IBSBF 2435. The sequence goes on from NZ_JAJSYW010000016.1 coordinate 3,441, forward strand.
TCGTCGTAGCCGTCGGCGGGGGCCAGCCGGCTCATCACGTCGGTGGCGAGGTCGTCGATGGCGGTGTTCCGGCCGTCCTGCATGACCTTGCCCGCCTGGTCGATGCCCGCGCTGAGCGGGCGCCGGCGGCGCTCCACGAGACCGTCGGTGTACAGCAGCAGGGTGGAGCGGGCCCGTATCGTGCAGGTGCCGTCGGGGCGGGAGACGTCGGGGCGGACGGCCAGCGGCAGGGAACGCCCGTCCTCCAGCAGGTTCGCGGTGCCGTCGGGATGCACGAGGATGCCGGGCGGATGGCCGGCGCTGGAGTAGGTCAGCTGCCCGGTCTCGGTGTTGAGGACGCCGCAGAAGAGCGTGGTGCAGACCGCGCCGGGGACACCGGCGGCGAAGCGGTCCAGGGCCATCAGCGTCTGGGCCGGCCGGGCGTCCTGGAGCAGCAGGGCGCGGCAGGCGCTGCGCAGCTGCCCCATGACGGTGGCGGCCTGGAGGCCGCGCCCGACGCAGTCGCCGACGACGATGCCGATCCGCCCGTCGGGCAGCGGGACGGTGTCGTACCAGTCGCCGCCGACCTCCAGCGGCTGGGTGGCCGGCTCGTAGCGGACGGCGAAGCCCTCGGGCAGGTGCGAGGGGCCGAGGATGGCGCGTTGCAGGGCGATGGCGGTCTCGCGCTGCTGGTCGATCTGGTGGGCGCGGGCCAGGCCCTGCGCGAGGTGGCCGGCCAGCAGTGACAGCAGCAGCTGGTCCTCACCGGTGAAGGGCCGCCGCTCGCCCAGGTCGATCCACAGGACGAGCGGGCCGTCGGGGTGCTCCAGCAGGATGCCGGCCCCCAGGGGGTCGGCGACCGGGGTGAGCACCGAGTGCTGGCGCAGACCGGTGACCGCCCGGCGCCTCGCGTCGGGCAGGTCGTGCCAGCTGAGGCCGTCGTCCGTGGCCGTCAGCGCCGGCACGTCGCCGCGTTCGAAGACCGCGGCCATGACCGTCTGCGCGCGCCACAGCTTCTTCAGCTCGTCCAGCGCGCCGCCCAGCGCCTCGGACAGGCTGGTGGCCCGGGACAGGCAGGTCCCGAGGGCCGCCAGGGCGCTTTCGCGCTGGATGGCGTAGTGCTCGGCCGTCACGTCGCGGAAGGTGCCGACGATCACCTTGCGGCCGCTGTCGGGGTCCTGGACCTGGTTGAAGGTCGCGCTCACCCACATCCGGTGTCCCTCGCGGTGGGTGACCGGGACGGTGTAGCTGCCCTTCCGGTTGCCGACCAGCCGGCCGAAGGCGTTCCGTACCGTCGCGTGGGCCTCGGGATCGGTGTCGGCGTCCGGCCACCACGGCTGGAGCGGCGCGTACGGCAGGCCCTCGGTGCCGTAGCCGAGGATGTCGGTGAAGGCCGCGTTGATCTCGATGACGGCGCCGTCCTCGTCGCAGACGAAGAACGCCTCCTGCATCGAGTCGACCAGCGCGGTGCGCCAGCGGGCGTGGTGGCCGCGCAGCCGTGCCAGCTGGATGTTCGCCCGGGCGCGGGCCAGGAGTTCGGCGGCGGCGAACGGCTTGACGAGGTAGTCGTCGGCGCCGGCCTGCAGGCCCTCGATGGACGCCTCCTGCCCGGCCCGGGCGGACAGCAGCAGCACCGGCACCGAGGCGGTCCGCGGGTCGCTCCGCAGCGCCGCGACCAGGGCCAGGCCGTCCAGGCGCGGCATCATCACATCGCTGACCACCAGGTCGGGGGCCGTGGCGCGGACGGAGTCCAGCGCCTGCTGCCCGTCGTGGACCGTGCTGACCCGGTATCCGGCGCCGCGCAGCAGGCGGGAGAGGTACTCGCGCATGTCGGCGTTGTCGTCGGCGATCAGCACCCGGCCCCGGTTCTCGGAACCGGTCACCGGCTCGTTCAGCTCCGCGGCCTGCGAAGGGTCCTGCTCACCGGGCAGCCACCGCAGGGCCTCCTGCACGAACGGGTCGGCGGCGGTGGGGGCGGCGTCCGCGCCGCTCTCCAGGAGGACGGCGTCGGCGGGCAGATGCCCGGCCCCGAACGGCAGGCGGATGGTGAAGCGGGTGCCCTCGCCCGCGGCGGACTCGGCGGTGATGGTGCCGCGGTGCAGGCCGATCAGCTCCTTGACCAGCGCCAGGCCGATGCCGCTGCCCTCGTTCGAGCGGGAGCGGGCCTTCTCGATGCGGTGGAAGCGCTCGAAGAGCCGGGGCATCTCCTCGGCCGCGACCCCGATCCCGGTGTCCGCGACGGTCACCTCGGCGACACCGTCCACGGTGCGCACGCCGACCCGGATCGAGCCGTCGAAGGTGAACTTCAGCGCGTTGCTGAGCAGGTTCAGGATCACCTTCTCCCACATGCTGCGGTCGATGTGGACCGGCTCGGGCAGCGGGTCGCACTCGACCAGGAAGTCCAGCCCGGCCCGGTCGATCGCGGAGCGGAAGACGCTGGCCAGTTCACCGGTGACCGCGGCCAGGTCGACCGGCTCGTAGCTGGCCTGCATCCGGCCGGCCTCCAGGCGGGAGAAGTCCAGCAGCGTGTTGACCAGCTTGCCCAGCCGAAGTCCGTTGCGGTGGATGACCTCCAGCTCCTCGCGCACCTCCGGGTCCGTGTCCGCGAGCCGGTCGTGCAGCTCCTGGACCGGCCCGGTGATCAGGGCGAGCGGGGTGCGGAACTCATGGCTGATGTTGGAGAAGAACGTCGTCTTCGCGCGGTCCAGTTCCGCCAGTTCCTCCGCCCGGCGCTGCTGGGCCTGGTAGCTGCGGGCGCTGGCCACCCCGGTGGCGACATGGCCGGCCACCAGGTCCACGAAGCCGCGGTAGACCTCGTCCAGTGCCCGGTAGCGGTTCAGGCCGGCCACCATGAAGCCGTACGGTGCGCCGCCCTGCTGGAGCAGCGGCACCACCAGGGCGTGGGCGGGCGGCTCCTGCCACTCGCCGGTCGGCAGGCCGGGGAAGGCGCCGGGGTCGAGCGGCACCAGGACGGACTCGCCGCCGGCAACCGCGGCCGTCGGCCACACGCTGTCCGACCCCGCCGGGAGGCTTTCCGCGGCGGCGGGATGGCCCGCCGCGATCCCGGTGGCGGCGGCGAGCGTCGCGCCGTCGTCGTCGAAGAGGTAGGTCAGCGTGAAGGGCAGGTCGTGCCGGTTCCGCTTCAGCTGCCGGCCGGTGAAGTCGAACATCTCCTGCTCGGTGCGCACCACGCTGGGGTCGGAGCCGAGGTCGCGCAGGGTTGCCATCCGGCGTTCGCCGATGACCCGCTTGGTCTCCTCGCTGACCACGCACAGCATGCCGACGACGCGGCCGGCGTCGTCGCGCAGCGGACTGTAGGAGAAGGTGTGATAACTCTCCTCGGTGTAGCCGGAGCGCTCCAGGAACAGCAGCAGCGCCTCGTCCCAGGTCGCCTCACCGGTGGTCAGCACGGTGTCGATACGGGGGCCGATGTCGTCCCAGATCTCGGCCCACACCTCGCTGGCCGGCCGTCCCAGCGCCCAGGGGTATTTGCGGCCCAGGGTGTCGCGGCGGTAGGCGGCGTTGCAGAAGAACGTCAGGTCGTCGCCCCACGCCATCCACATGGAAAAGCGCGACGACAGCAGGATGCTCACCGCTGTCCTGAGGCTCTGCGGCCAATCGGCCGGCTCCCCGAGCGGCGTGGCCGCCCAGTCCACCAGGGCCAGATCCCGGCCCACTTCCTCATCGGCTGTGAACACGGCGGCGCCTGCCGCGGGGGGCACTTCGAACCCGGCGTCCTCGGAACGTGTCACAGCGCACCCCTTCGTTCATGTCGATGGCCTCCCCGCCGGCCGCTACCAGTGTGCCCCCGCGCGGAACGCGCCACGGACCGCGCGGCCGGGCACCGCGGGACGGCGCCGAGCCGACCGCAGGAGCACGTGGACGCGATCCGTAGAATAGGACAGCCGGGCATCGGACCGGCGCGCACGGCAGCCTGCAGCGGGGGAGACGACATGACGGTGGCCCAGGGCGCCTTCCACCCGCAGGTGAGACGGTCCTCGGCGGACGAGCAGCGGCGGCTCGCCGCGGTGCGCCGCTACCAGATCCTGGACAGCCCGCCCGACGGCGCCTTCGACAAGATCGCCTCCCTGGCCGCCCGCATCTTCGGCACCCCCATGGCCACCGTGTCGATCGTGGACAGCGACCGGGTGTGGTTCAAGGCCGCCCACGGCCTGAAGGACATCAGCGAGATCGGCCGCACCCCGGGCCTGTGCGCCTCCGCCATCGAGCAGGGCGAGCCCTACGTCGTCGGCGACACCCTCGCCGACCCGCGTACCGCCGGGCACCCGCTCGTGCGGGGCGGCCCGGCGATACGCTTCTACGCCGCCGCGCCGATCACCACCGCCGACGGCCACCGGCTGGGCACCGTCAGCATCCTCGACACCCGCCCCCGGCAGCTGACCCGCGACCGGCTCGAAGCGCTCTCGGACCTGGCCGCGCTCGTCATGGACGCACTGGTGCAGCGGCTGTCCGCGCTGCGTACCGTGGCCGCCGAACGCGCGCGGCGCACCGACGCCGAACGCCTGGCCCGCACGTTGCAGCGCACCCTGCTGCCGCCGGCCCTGCCCCCGGTGCCCGGCCTCGACGCGGCCGCCGCCTATCACACCGCCTCCGTCGACGAGGTCGGCGGCGACTTCTACGACCTCTTCCCGCTGGACGACGGCCGCTGGGCCTTCTTCCTCGGCGATGTGTGCGGCAAGGGCGCGGAAGCCGCCGCGCTGACCTCGCTGACCCGCTACACCCTGCGCGCCGCCGCCATCTACGACCCCGACCCGTGCACCGCGCTCGCCAACCTCGACGCGGTGCTCAAAGGGGAGTTCCAGGGCGACAACCCCCGGTTCTGCACCGCCGTCTTCGGCGTGCTCGACGCCCGGTCCGACGGGTCGTTCGCCGTCACGCTGGCCGGCGGCGGCCACCCGCCCGCCCTGGCGCTGCGCGCGGACGGCAGCGTCGAGGCCATCTCGACCACCGGCGGCCAGCTGATCGGACTGCTGCCCGACCCGCACTTCGTGCAGGCCGCCACGCGACTCGCCCCCGGCGACGCGCTGCTGCTCTACACCGACGGGCTCACCGAGGCCCGTACCGCGGACGGCGCCATGCTCGGCGAGGACGGACTGACCCGCCATCTGTCCGCCCACGCGTCCGAGGGAGCCGAGGGCCTGCTGGCGACGCTGCACGACCTCTTCACCGATCTGGGTACCGGGGTCAGCGACGACACCGCGCTGCTCGTCCTTTCCCTCCCCCCGGGCAGCGCCCACTCACCCGTACAGGAGAACAGGTGACCGACCGTACCCTGACCGCCACCCGACGAACCCACCCCGCGGGTGCCACCGTGGTGGCCGCGGCCGGCGAACTCGACCACCACACGGCCAAGGACCTCAGCCAGGCCGTCGACGAGACGCCCTTCGGCCCCGACGCCCCCGTGCTGATCGACCTGACCGGCCTGACCTACTGCGACTCCACCGGCATCACCGTGCTCGTCGCCGCCTACAACCGGGCCCGGCAGTCCGACGCCCGGCTGGTCCTCGTCGGGCTGAACACCGACCTGATGCGGGTCTTCTGCATCGTCGGCCTCAACCAGCTCTTCACCTTCCAGCCGACCATCGAGGACGCCATCACCGCCCTGCGCGCCTGACCGGGGTCCGCCCGCGCTGCGCACTCCGGGCCTCCCGCGAAAACCGGTACAAGCGTCGTCACCCTCTGCGAAACTCAGGCGCGGGATCAACGTCGCAGCGCGTGAGGCACTGGTGAAAGGTCCGAAGACGGCTCGACAGCCCGCACCGGCCGAGAAGGCTTCCGCCACCGTGGAGGGCACACCATGACCGACGACGACGCCGCACCTCTGCGGCACCGCAACCGCTGGCAGTTCGGCGGTGGCGCCATCGACCTGCGCCGGCCGGCGCTGGCCGCGCGGCCGGCGCCGCTGCGCACCGAGCCCGCACCCGTCGTCCTCGACCTATCGCGCACGGCGATCATCGTGATCGACCTGCAGAACGACTTCTGCACCCCGGGCGGCGCCCTGGACATCGCCGGCATCGACGTGACGCTGCTGGCCGGCGCGGTCGAGCACAGCGCCCGGGCGGTCACCGCGGCCCGCGCCGCCGGCGTACCCGTGGTGTGGCTCACCTGGGGCAACCGGCCCGACCGGGCCAACCTCCCGCCGGGCGTGGCGCATGTGTTCGACCCGGAAGGCACCGGCCACGGCATCGGCTTCCGCATCCCCGGCACGGACTCCCGGATCCTGACCTCGGGCAGCTGGGGCGCCGATCTGGCAGCGCCGCTGACCGTCGAGCCCGGCGACATCCGGGTCGACAAATACCGGATGAGCGGCTTCTGGGACACCCCCCTGGACAGCATCCTGCGCAATCTGCGGGTGGACACCCTGCTCTTCGCGGGTATCAACTCCGACCAGTGCGTGTACGCCACCCTCGTGGACGGCGCCTGCGCCGGCTACGACGTCGTCATGCTCACGGACGCGTCCGCGACCACCTCGCCGTCCTACTGCCACGACGCTGCCGTCTTCAACACCCGCCAGTGCTTCGGCTTCACCACCACGACCCCCGATCTGCTCGACGCGCTGGCGGCGGCGCCCGCGGCGGACGTCGACGGCTGACGCGACCGGTCCCGCGCGGGCCGGCGAACCGCGGCCCCGGACATGACGATTCCCCGCGCCCCGCCCCGCGGGGGGGCTAGTTAATTTACCCCCGGGGTGTTATTACAA
>NZ_JAJSYW010000016.1:10150-50044 GCF_036815005.1 Streptomyces sp. IBSBF 2435
AATATTTTAATAAGAGACAGACGATACCCCGCGCCCTGCAGGGCGCGGGGAATCGTCATGTCCCGACGGTGGTGTCAGTCCTCGCGGACGTGCTTCACGGCGTCCTTGATCTTCTCGCCCGCCTGGCGCACGTCGCCCTTGGCCTGGTCGCCGCGGCCCTCGGCTTCGAGATCCCGGTCGCCGGAGACGCGGCCGACCGCCTCCTTGATCTTGCCGGTGGCCTGCTCGGTCTTCGCCCGCGTCTTGTCGCTGTCGCTCATGACCTCACTCCTCTCGTCCGAGGAGGCGCCTGCCCCGCGCCACGCGCCTCATGCGTACCGGAAAAGCGCTTCCCGGCCCGCCGCACCGGCCGAAACCCGCCGCGTACGAGGTCGGCCGGGGGGTATCCGCACAGACGGCGATCCGTGCGGGCCGCGCGGGCGCCGGAGGCGACGCGGGGCCGGAGGGAGCGGGGCCGGAGGGAGCGGGGAAGTGGCCGGAAGAGCGGACCGGGCGAGGGAGGCATGGCGGCGCTCGGCGCCGGGCCGGATCTGGCAGCAGGGCGCGGACATGGAGCTGATGCACCGCTCGATGGGCTTCGCGGCGCTCGGCCTGGTGACGCTGATGCCGCTGCTCATCGTGGTGGCGGCGGCTGTGCCGTACCAGCGCTCGGGCTTCGCGCAGTGGATCGTGGACGGCATGGGCCTGTCGGCGGGGCCCGCGGAGACCGTGCGGCGGCTCTTCTCCACCCCGGGCAAGGTGCTGAGCACCACCAGCGCGCTGAGCCTGGCGGCGCTGGCGGTCTTCGGCCTGTCCTTCGCGGCGAGCGTGGCGACCGGCTACGAGCGGATCTGGGCGCTGCCGGCGAGCCCCTGGCACGCGGCCTGGCGGCGGGCGGTGTGGCTGGCGGCGCTGACCGCGTATCTGTTCGTGGAGGCACAGAGCGGCACGGTGCTGGACGGCGGTGTCCCGGCGACCGCGCTGCGTATCGCCTTCACCCTGGCCTGCGGGGTGCTCTTCTTCTGGTGGGGGCAGCGCTTCCTGCTCGGCAACCGCGTCCCCGGGCGCCCGGCGCTCACCGGCGCGGTGTGCACCATGGTCGGACTGGTGGGCCTGCGGGTCTTCTCGGTGCTGGTGCTCTCGCCCCTGACGCTGACCAGCGCGGTGACGTACGGCCCGGTCGGCACGGTGCTGATGGTGCAGAGCTGGCTGATCGGGGTGGGGTTCGTCATCTTCGGCGGCGCGCTGGTCGGGCGCCAGCTGCACCGCGGGGCGCTGCCCGAAGGCGCCGGGGCCGGGGTGCCGCGGCCGGGTGAGCCCGTCGAACCGGTCGAGCCCGCCCAGCACATCGGACCGCGGCGCCGGCCCCACCGCGCCGGCCGGCGCTGACCCCCTGCCCGGGCGTACGACGTGCGGCTCAGGACCCCTCGGGCCGGCCCGGCGCGACGGCGGGGAAGAGTACCGCGGCGCCGGTGAGGTCGAGCAGACGCTGGACCGGCGCGCTGACGGCCAGCAGGCTGACGCTCCCGGCCTGTTCGAGCGCCGCGAGGCGGGCGGTGGCGAGAACGGTCAGGAAGGTCGAGTCGGCGAAGCTGACCCCGGCCAGGTCGAAGACCAGGTGCGGGTGGTGGGCCAGCGCTCGGGCCACGGCCTCGCGCAGGGCCGACTGCCCGTCGAGGTCCGCGTCTCCCGACACGGTGACCACACTGGGCTCGCCGAGCGCGACGGTGACTCTCAGCACCGGCTCGCCCTCGGGGACGGGACTGGCATTCATGACCGCTCCGCAACTCGAACGCCCTCTGACGCGCTGATTTTTCCACACCCGGACCCAGGAATTCACCAGGTCCGGTAACGAACCGGGAGTGAACCGGTACGAGGCGGCGCGAAGTTCCCGGAAATCTCCGGGTGTGCCGTGTGTGATGCCGGGTAGACGGCCCTCGACCTATTCGACAACGTTGGGCGACCACATGACGGCAACCACATACGGCGCGGGAACAACGACGAAGACGGCGCAGCCCTTCCACAGTGTTCCGGCCGTGGACGGGCTGCCGTTCATCGAAGAGGCGGGAAAGGTCGCGCCCAAGGACGCCCGGCAGCTGTCGAAGCTGTTCTTCGACCGGCTCCAGACGCTGGAAGAGGGCACGGCCGCGTACTCGTACGCGCGCAGCACGCTGATCGAGATGAACATGTCGCTGGTGCGGTTCGCCGCGCGCCGCTTCCGGGGCCGCGGTCCTGAGGAGATGGAGGACATCCTCCAGGTCGGCACGATCGGGCTGATCAAGGCGATCGACCGGTTCGACCTGTCGCGCGAGGTGGAGTTCACGACCTTCGCGGTGCCGTACATCGTCGGGGAGATGAAGCGGTTCTTCCGCGACACCTCCTGGGCGGTGCATGTGCCGCGGCGCCTCCAGGAGCTGCGGGTGGAGCTGGCCAAGGCCCGCGACCACCTCACCGCTGTCCTGGACGCCCCGCCCACCGTCGCCGAACTCGCCGCCTACCTGGAGATCACCGAGGAAGACGTCATCGAGGGCCTGGTGGCCTCCAACGGCTACACCGCGGGCTCCATCGACGTACCTGCCGGCGGCGACGAGGGCGAGGACGCGGGCCGCTCCTACACCGACACCATCGGCGCCCCCGACCCGGCCATGGAACTGGTCGAGGACTTCCACGCGCTCGCGCCGATGCTGGGCAAGCTGGACGACCGGGAACGCCTGATCCTCCAGCTGCGCTTCGGCCAGGAGATGACCCAGGCAGAGATCGGCGCCGAACTCGGCTACTCCCAGATGCACGTCTCGCGGCTGATCTCCCGCACGCTGGCCAAGCTCCGCGCCGGGATGCTCACCGAGGCGTGAGCGACCCGGAAGCCGGGGACGAGCAACGGCTGCGCGCGACCTCCGTGGTCGCGCGCAGCCGCCGTATGTCTCCCCGCCGGGCGTCTCGCGGCATGCCGCCCGTCTCCGGAGGAACGCGGCGGGCTCCGTGCCGATCGTGACCCACTCCGCAAGGCCGCGGCGGGTCCCGCTGCGGCCTTGCGTGCTCCCGCGAGACCGCGGCGGAGGTCGTTCAGGCCACGGGCCGCAGCGCCATCTGCGCGGTGATCCGCTTTCCCTTGGGCGTGGCCGCCACCTTGAAGCTGCCGCAGAGCGCCGTCACGATCTCCAGGCCGTGCCGCCCCACCCGGGCCGGGTCGGGGGTCATCGCCGCGACGGGTTCCTCCGAGGTGTCCCACACCATGATCTCCACCACGTCGTCGGCGACGCGCAGATCCAGGCCGAACAAGCCCCGGGTGTGCTTCACCGCGTTGGTGACCAGTTCACTGACCACCAGGTGTACATCCGCGACCACCGTGGCGGACACCGGCCTCCCCGACCTGGTCAGACCGCTGAAAAGCTCCGCCGCAAGGCGCCTGGCAGCGGCGATGTCCGCCGGCTCGCCGTTGTAGACCTCGCTGATACTCACCACACCACCCTTGGAACGACGATTGCCCCCGACCGCGGCCGTTGCCGACCGCACCGTCCTACCGCAACCGTGACAAGTCGACCGCACAAAACCGGCCGCTCCTGGCGCCTACCCCGACACGGCCGCCCACTCCTGCTCCGGGCATGCCAGTCGCCGGCATGTCCGCGCGGACCCCGCGGACCGGGTGCCCGTCCGGTCATGGTATTGACATGAACAGGGCTAATTACGATCCTGCTGAGGCATGCTCCCACCAGTCCGCTGTTCCTCCGCCGGCCCCGACGCCGAAGCGGAGGCCGATCACGGGACGGGACGATGAAGCTTCTCCGATGTCTGCGCGGCGCCGCCGCCTTCGCGCTGGCCGCGACCCTGGCCGCGGTGGTCCCACTGGTCTGCGGCGCCCCCGCCCGGGCCGGCCAGACCACGCTGCGGGCGGCCGACCCGAGTGTGATCCGGGTCGGGAGCACCTACATCTCCGTACAGTCCGCCGGCGGCGGGATCGCCGTCCGGCAGGCCGCCTCGACGGCCGCCCTTGCCTCCGCGCCCGCGCGGCAGGTCTGGTCCGACACCCACGGCCGCGGCGAGGTCTGGGCCCCGGAGCTGGTCACCGACGGCGGTCGCTACTACATCTACTTCACGGCCGGGACCGGCGCGGCCCACCGGATGTTCGTCATCAGCTCCGCCGCCCCGGACAGCGGATACGGCGCCGAGACGCAGCTCGCCCTGCCGGACGGCAAATGGGCGATCGACGGGACGATGTTCACCTTCGCCGGGCAGCGCTGGTTCGTCTGGTCGGGCTGGGCCGGCGATACCAATGTCGAGCAGAACCTCTACATCGCCCGGATGGGCAGTCCGACCGCGCCGACCGGCGCGCGCTTCATCATCTCGCAGCCGCGGGAGAGCTGGGAGCGGGTGGTCGGCAACCCCTTCATCAACGAGGCTCCGGAAGCCGTCAAGGACCCCAGCGGCCAGCTGCACATCGTGTACTCGGCCAACGGCAGCTGGAGCGACCAGTACTGCCTGGCCGACCTGCGGCTGCGGTCCGGCGGCGACCCGACGTACGTGTGGGACTGGTACAAGTCGAACGGCTGCCTGTTCGGCTCCGACGCCGCCACGATGATGCCCGGCTGGGACCCCACACTGCACGTCAACGGCCCGGGCCACCACAGCTTCGTGCTGCTCAACGGCGACATCGCCACCAGCCCGCCCGCCGGTCCGACCTTCCCGCTGATGTTCCACGCGGTGCCGAAGGGGACGCCGTACTCCTGGGACAACCGCTACTGGTACACCGGCTCCTTCTGCTGGTGGGGCGGGACCACCTACAGCCGGGCCAACGTGCCGGGACCGACCGCCGACACCGGCTGGAGCCTGAAGTTCTTCGAGTAGCCGGCCCGCGCCCGCCCTCCGGGGCCGCCGGTGCCCGCGGCGCGCGGGCACCGGCGTAGCATCGGCCGATGCGCCCCACGACCGCCGCGGCCCCCGTACTTGCCTGCCTGCTCGCCTGCGCCCTCCTGACGGGCTGCGGCGCGTCCGGCGGCGGCTCCGCTCACGCCGGGGCGCCGGCGGCGTCCGCGTCCGTGACGACGGCCGCCGCGAGCGCCGCGCCCTCGGCGCCGGCCACCGTGTCGAGCACCCGCCGGCCCGAACCGTCCCCGGCCACGACGGCGCCGAAGGCGGCTTCGGCCGCGCCCGCGGGCAACCCGGACGGGCACGCGGCGGTGCCGGCCGCCGCGCGGGCGGCCGACACCTCGAAGCCGACCAGGACCGTGGGCAGCGGGACCTCCGCGAGCTGCACCTCGGCAGCGGTGGTGGCCGCGGTCGCCAAGGGCGGGGTCATCACCTTCTCCTGCGGACCGCGTCCCGTGGTGATCACCATGAAGGCGACGGCCAAGGTGCGCAACGCCTCGGCCCGTGTCGTCCTCGACGGCGGCGGCAAGGTCACGCTCAGCGGCGGGGGAAAGCGGCGCATCCTCTCCATGGACACCTGCGACCAGGCGCAAGGGTGGACGACCTCGCACTGCCAGGACCAGAGCACGCCCGAACTCACCGTGCAGAACCTGATTTTCGCCGACGGCGATTCCACCGGCGAGACGGCCGAGGGCGGCGGCGGAGGCGCGATCCTCGTGCGCGGCGGGCGCTTCAAGGCCGTCAACGACCGCTTCGTGCGCAACCGCTGCGACCGCAGCGGACCGGACCTCGGCGGCGCCGCGATCCGCGTCCTGGACCAATACCACGGACTGCCCGTCTACATCACCGGCAGCACCTTCGGCGGGGCGCCCGGCGAGGGCGGGGTCTGCTCCAACGGCGGGGCGCTCAGCAGCATCGGGGTGTCGTGGGTGGTGCTCAACAGCGTCATCAGCTACAACTCGGCGGTCGGCAGCGGCGCCAACCCCGCCCGCGGCGGCACCCCGGGCGGCGGCAGCGGTGGAGGGGTGTACACCGACGGCAACCGCTACACCGTCCGCGTCGAGGGCTCGGTGATCGCGCACAACGACGCCAAGGAGGGCGGCGGCGCCTTCTTCTTCGTCAGCAACGACCACACCGGCACCCTGGCCCTGCGCCGCTCCACCCTGCGCTCCAACCCCAGCCACGGCTTCGCCACGGCCGGCTACCCCGGGGTCTTCTACATCGGCGCAGGGACGCCGGACGTGTCCGGCAGCACGCTGAAGTGACCCCGGGGCCGGGCGCGAGGGGCGCCCGGGCGGTCAGCGCAGGCGGAAGACCTGCGCCGCGGTGCCGTTGCAGTCGTAGAGCTGGAGCGCGTCGCCCTGCTGCTGGAGGCCGCCGGCGTCGTCCAGGCAGCGCCCGGACTGCGCGTTGAGCACGGTGCCGTCCGGCCGGCTCGTCCAGGCCTGCGCGCCCGTGCCGTTGCAGTCCCACAGCCGGACCCGGGTGCCGTTGGCGGTGCCGCCGGCCGCCGCGTCCAGGCACTTGCCCAGCGTGTGCAGCGTACGGTCGCCGGGCGCCGACCAGCGCTGCGCGTCGGTGGAGTTGCAGCCCCACAGCTGTACGGGGGTCGCCGAGGCCGGGTCGGCGTTCGCCACGTCGGCGCACAGGCCGCCGGGGCCGCCGAGCGGGCCCGGCGGCAGCTTCCACAGCTGGGCGCCGGTGCCGTTGCAGTCGTAGAGCTGGAGTTGGACGGCGCCGGGCGCGGGGTTGCTGTCGGGCACGTCGAGGCAGCGGCCCGAGGCCGGGTTGAGCAGGCTGCCGTCGGTGCGGTGGGTCCAGGTCTGCGCGGCCGAGCCCGCGCACGCCGCGAGCGCGACCGGGGTGCGGTTGCCGGTGCCGCCGCCCGACGCGGTGACGCAACTGCCCAGCGTGCGCAGGGTGGAGTCGGCCTGGAGCGCGAACTGCTGGCCCGCGCCGTGGTTGCAGTCGAGCAGCTGGAGGGCGGCCCCGTCGGTGGCGGCGCCGCCGCGGACGTCCAGGCAGTGGCCGGCGTAGCCGATGACCTCGCCGGTGGCCGGGTTGGCCGTCGCGCTGCCGGTCAGTGCGACGGTGTGCGCGGAGTTCAGCGGCAGCGCGGCCGTGGTGACGGTGACCGTGCGGCGCTGCGGATTCCACGACCAGCCGGTCTCCGGCACCTGGACGCCGTCGACGAGCACCGCGGTCGGCGCCGCGGAGTTCGACAGCCGCAGTGTGTACGCCCGCGTGGTCGGGGCGCCGGGCCAACTTCCGCTCTGCGCGCCGATAGTGAGCGTCCGCGCGGTGTCGTTCCAGGACAGCGGCGCGGTCGCCGACTGGCCCGTGGTGTAGCCGGCGCCCTCACCCGCGTCGGAGTACAGCGAGAACGAACCGTTCGCGCCCGCCGCGACGTTGACGGTGAGCGCGGTGAGCGGCTGCTGCGTGTTGTCGGTGTAGTCGGTGCGGGTGGCCAGAATGCCGCCGCCCCTGATCAGCACCGGGAACTGCCCGAGCGGGTCGGTGATCGTCACGGTCGCGGGACCGGTGTAGGTGTGGCCGGTGAAGTAGTCGGTCCAGGTGCCCGGCGGGACCCACACCGACGCCGAGCCGTTGCCCGACGTGTCGTTCGGGGCGGTGACCGGCGCGACCAGCACGTCGTCGCCGTACAGGTACTGGCCCTGCGCGTGATAGGCGGCTTCCTGCGCCGGGTAGTCGAGGTACATCGGGCGCACGATGGGGACACCGGTGGTGTTGGCCTGCCGCGCCAGCGTGTAGGTGTACGGCACCAGCGACTCGCGCAGCCGCAGCGCCTGCTCGGCGGCGGTCTCGGCGGCGCCGGTGTAATTCCACGGCAGCCGGTCGCCGTGGTCGGAGTGCAGGCGGTCGATCGGCTGGAAGGCGCCGAACTGGAGCCACCGTACGTACAGGTCGTCGGGCAGGTGGCCGCCGTGGAAGCTGCCGATGTCGTGGCTGACGTTGGACAGGCCCGCGGCGGCCTCGTCGGCGGTGAAGCGCACCTCGAAGCCGAGCATGTCCCAGGTGGCCGGGGTGTCGCCGGTGAACTGCATGGTGGTGCGGCGCTCCGACCACGGTCCGAGGGCGTAGTTGCTGTCGTCGCCGCCCTGTTCCGAGCCGCCGAGGCGGGCGAAGGAGAAGCCGCGCAGGCCCTTGGCCGCGGCGTCGTCGGCGTACGCCTGGTTGATCAGGTTGTCGGGGGCGACGTGCGGGTCGCTCGCGGTGGAACCGCCGCAGCCGCCGCAGTAGTCCAGCCACCACTCCCGTACGCCCTGCTGCTCGAAGGGCTGGTGCAGGCCGAGGTACGCGGCGAGCTGGGAGGGGCTGGACCAGTCGAAGCGGTAGGTGTTCCCGCTGTCGACGGTGAGCCCGCCCGCCTGGCTGTTGGCGGCGGCGAATCTCGGGTCGTCCCCGTTGATGCTCGGGTGGATGTTCATCGCGACCGCGAGGCCCTGCTGCTTGGTCCAGTTCACGAACGCCTGCGGGTCGGGGAAGAGCGCGGAATTCCAGTTCCAGCCGTTCCACTGGGTCGGCGACTTCCAGTCGGTGTCCACCACGAGCCAGTCGATCGGGGTGTTGTGGCCGCGGAAGGCCGGCAGCAGCGTGTTCTGGTAGTCGGCGGTGCTGTAGGCGTAGTAGCGCGAGTACCAGACCCCGTACGCCGACTGCGGCAGCAGGTCCGTGCCGCCGGTCAGGGCGTTGAGGTCGGACAGGCCCTGCTTGTAGTCCTGGCCGTAGCCGAAGAAGTAGCCGTCCTGGTAGGGCTTGCCGCCGTGGCCGGGACGGTCGGTGACCGTGTGGCCGGCGCCGAGCAGGGCGCTGCGGCTGTCGTCGAGCAGGTACCAGCCGTGCCGGTCGAGGATGCCGGGGTGCTCGGGCACCGGCAGCGTCCTGGGGTTGTCCAGGGTCCGCGACCAGCCGCCGAGGGTGTCGGTCGGCCCGGCGCCGTAGCCGGTGGTGGTCAGGTCGGTCTGTGCCGCCGGGTACGCGGTGGTGGCGACGGGGGTGACGGCGAGGCTGTCGAGGTTGACCCGGCCTGTGTCGCCGGCGTTCTGCACCAGTGCCAGGGTGTCGGTGCCCGCGGTGAGGTGCACGGTCGCAGAGGCGGTGGACCAGGCGTCCCAGGAGGACGTCGCGGGCAGGCTCAGCGCGGGTCCCGCGGCGCCGTTGACCCGGGTGGACAGGGTGCCGGTGCCGCCCGCCGCGTTGGAGTAGCGGACCTGGAGCCGGTAGTCGCCGGTGGCCGGGATCTGCGAGACGTCCTGGCTGATCCCGCTGCCGGTGGCCTCATAGCCGGCCACGAAGCCGCTCCCGGTGTGGCCGCTGTGGTCGTACGCCACCGCGCCGCGCCCGCTGAACAGCGCGTCCTCGGCCTCGCACGCGGCGCCGAGGGCGCAGTACGAGGGGAAGGCGGGCTCGGCCTGGACGCCGGTCGCGGTCAGCGCGACGGTGGTGTTGGCCGCCGTGAAGGGTCCGCTGCCCTGCTTCCAGCGCAGCGTCAGCGCACTGGTCCTGATCTCCCGGTAGCCGTCGGAGGTCACGTCGGTGGTGTAGGCGGGCGGGGCGAAGGAGCGGTTGACCGCGTTGAAGGTGGCGCCGTCCTGGAAGGCGCCGTCGCCGGCGTACTCCAGCCGGATCAGCGTCGGGGTGAGGACCTCGAAGCGCGCGCTGCCGTCGGTGACGGACACCGCCGCGGCGCCGGCCGCGGGCGCCCCGGCCGCGGCGGCGGCCAGCAGCCCGGACAGCAGCGCCAGACACCCCGCGAGGGGGACCAGCGCCCGGCGCAGGCCGCCCCCTCCAGGGCGCCGGTGCGGCTTTCGTACGGAACGAGGGTGCACAGGAGGCCTCCGGAGGCTCGCAGACATCGTTGTCGCGCATAGGGGACGACCGGTCTCGGGACCCGGGAGGGCAACACGAGCGCCGGAGACGCCAGTGTCAACTTGCGACGCGTTCACGTCAAGAAGGCCGGCGCCGGGCCAGGGCCCGCTGGGTGGAGGCGACCGCGGACCTGGCGACCGGGCCGCGCGGGGCGGCGCGGGCGGCGTTCGCGTCGGGGGCGCCGTGCACGCCGCCGCCGGGGTGGGCCCGCCTGTCCGGCCGGGGAAGGCCCGCCTGCTCCCGCCCGGCGACATGGGGGCCGTATGAGCGGCGGTCCGGGGTAGACATGTCGGTATGACCACATCTCGTCCGACCCATGCCACGCCCGATCTGCCGCCCGTCGTCCAGGTCCCCGACCTGCCAGGCGCGGGCGCTCCGGCCGCCGACAGCCGACCGTCGGACCGCCGCGAGGACACCCCGGCCGCCCGGCCTGGCCCCGCGCCGGCGACCGACACCCCGGACGAGCCCGCGGACTGACACCGGGCACACGGTCCACACCCGGCGCCGGTCCGCGGAGGGCGCACCGCTCAGCCGCCGCGGCGCTCCGCGGGCAGGCGCTCCAGCAGCCCGCGCAGGTCGTCCGCGTGCTCCTCCTCCTGCGCGAGCAGGTCCTCGAAGACCCGCCGCGTGGTGGGGTCGCGGTCGCCGAGCCACTTGACGATCTCGGTGTACGAGGCGATGGCGACCCGTTCGGCCACCAGGTCCTCCTCGATCATCGTCACCAGACCGGCGCTCGCGTCGTACTCCGCGTGGGAGCGCCCGGTCAGCGTGTCGGGGTTGAAGTCCGGCTCCCCGCCGAGCTGCACGATGCGGGTGGCCAGCTTGTCGGCGTGCTGCTCCTCCTCCTGCGCGTGCTCCAGGAATTCCGCGGCGACCGGCTCGGAGTACATCCCCGTCGCCGTGTAGTAGTGGCGCTTGTAGCGCAGGGTGCAGACGATCTCGGTGGCCAGCGCCTCGTTGAGGACCTGGAGCACCCGGGGGAGGTCGGCCCCGTAGGCGTCGGTCACCGGCCCCTTGCCGATCTCCTGGCGGGCCCGCTCGCGGATGGTCTCGATATCGGTCAGGAAATCCGCCACTGCACATCCTCCTCGTTGTCGCGCCGCACGCCGCCACCGGTCGAAGCGACCGCAGGACCCGCCGCGCCTCGGGCTATGTGTGCCCTGATCCGCGTCCTCCACGACCGGACCGCGCCGGCCGCGCGGATTCCCCGGCCGCTTTTCACCCTCCCGGCTCAGCGTCACGCTGAGTGACGGTGTGGTGAATCAGGCCGGGTCGGCCACGGGCAGGCGCAGCAGGACGGTGACGGACTTGCCGCGGTCGGTCGCCGTGGACGAGACGGCCTCGGTCAGCGCGGAGACGATCTCCAGCCCGTGCCGCCCGATGCGCTGCGGATCGGGGCTCATCGCGACCAGCGGCTCGGGGGAGCTGTCCCACACGGTGATCTCCACCCCGTGGCCGGCGAACTCCAGGTCCAGGCCGTAGGGGCCCGACGTGTGCTTGGCGGCGTTCGTGACGAGTTCGCTGACCACGAGCTGGGCGGCGTCGGTGACATGCTGCGGGATCGAGACCCCGGTCCGCGCGCGGACGCCGTCGAGGAAGGCCGCCATGCACATGCGTGCGCGCGCGATCGTGCCCGATTCACGACCGTAGACCTCACTCGTGCGCACCGGACATCCTCCTCCGCGACCTCTTGCTGCCCCGGGATCGTACGCCGCCCGTGTGCGCACCCGCGCGCCGCCCGAGCGCTCGGGACCGCCGGAGCGGCGGTCCGCCCGCCGTCCGCGGCGACCGGACCTTCGGCATACTTCCTGCATGTCATCACACGAGAGCGGCCCGGTGCCGCCACCGGTCGTCGAGGCCAGGGGAGACCTCGACGCCGAAACGCTCGGCCCCCTCGCCGCCGAACTCGAGGACGCCGCGGCCGGGCACAGCGCGGTGGTCCTGGACGCCCGCGGCGTCACCTTCGGCGACTCCTCGTTCCTGCGGCTCGTGATGATCTTCCATCAGCGGACGGACCTGCGGATCGCCGCCCCCGGACCCGCCGTCACGCGGCTGTTCGAGCTGGTCAGGGTCGACACCGTGCTGCGGCTCTACCCGAGCGTCGAGGCCGCGCTCGGCGCGCCCCCCGCGGCCTGAGCCGGTGACCGCGGCCTCGCGAGATTGCGCCGGGCGGGGACAGGACGGTTGGATCGCCGTGTACGCGGACGCGGCCCATCCCGCGCGGAGGGCGGCGCCGCCGGACGGCGTACACGGCGGGGGGCGGGCGCGATGGCGGGGTCGACCGACAGCGAGGGGGACGGGAGGGCCGCCTTCCCCGCGGAGCTGCTGTCGGCGGCGCCCGGCAGCGCGGTCAGCGCCCTCGTGGCGGCCACGGCGTGGGAGTCGGGCGCGCTGGGCCCGGTCCAGGACTGGCCCGCGCAGTTGCGCACCGCGCTGGGCGTCTGCCTGAACTCGCCGTTCCCCATGATGATCATGTGGGGTCCCGAGCTGTCGATGCTCTACAACGACGCCTTCGTCCCGATCCTGGGCGCCAGGCACCCGGCCCTGGGCCAGCTGGTCCCGCACGTCTGGTCCGACGCCTGGCCGGTGGTCGGCGGGTGGGTCGACGGGGTCATGGACGGCGGGACCGCCACCTACCGCGAGGACCTGGAGCTGGTCCTCCAGCGCAACGGCTTCGACGAGACCGTCTACTTCACCTTCGCCTACAGCGCCATCCCGGTGCCCGGCGGGGTGGGCGGGGTCCTCACGGTCGTCACCGAGACCACGGGCCAGGTGCTGGGCACCCGCCGGCTCGGGGTGCTGCGCGAGCTGGGCGATGCGCGCTCGGCGCAGGTCACCGACGTCCGCGAGGCGTGCCGGGCCGCGATCGGCGTGCTGGACGCGCACCGCGACGACGTGCCCTTCGCCGTCGTCTACCTGCCGGCGGAGACCGGGCGGACCGCCGAGCCGGTCGCGTGGTTCGGCCTGGACGAGCCCGGGGACGGGCCGGTCCCCTCCACCGTGGCCCCGACCGGGGACGGAGCGTGGATCTGGCAGGCCGCCGCAGACGGCGAAGCCAGGACCCGGCACGGGCTGGCGCTGCCGCTCCGGGCCGGCGGGCACCGGCCGGCGGCCGGACGCACCGGCCACACGACCGTCGACACGGCGGTCGCCCTGCCGCTGGCGGCGGGCGGCGCCGCGCGGGCGCACGGCGCGGTGGTCTTCGGCGTCAGCCCGGACCTGCCGCTGGACGACGCCTACCAGGGGTTCCTGGAACTGGCGGCCGGCCATCTGGCCAAGGCCGTGGCCGACGCGGAGGCCCAGGCCGCCCGGGTGCGCCGCGCCGAGGAGCTGGCCGAACTCGACCGGGCCAAGACCCGCTTCTTCACCTCGGTCAGCCACGAGCTGCGCACCCCGCTGACCCTGGTCGCGGGGCCGGCGCAGGACGCGCTCGCCGACGACCGGCACCCGCTGCCG
This sequence comes from Streptomyces sp. IBSBF 2435, assembly GCF_036815005.1. Lineage (NCBI taxonomy): Bacteria > Bacillati > Actinomycetota > Actinomycetes > Kitasatosporales > Streptomycetaceae > Streptomyces > Streptomyces sp. IBSBF 2435. The sequence continues at coordinate 23,339 of NZ_JAJSYW010000016.1, forward strand.
GCCGTGCAGCGCGCACGTATGGATCTCGTCCACCGCAACGCCGGACGGCTGCGCCGGCTGGTCGACACCCTGCTGGACTTCAGCCGCATCCAGGAAGGGCGGATGCGGGCCGAACCCGTCGCGACCGACCTCGGCGCCCTCACCCGCGGTGTCGCCGAGTCCTTCGCCCCCGCCGTGGAGCGCGCGGGACTGCGCTTCGCCATCGACTGCCCCTCGCCGCCGCGCCCGCTGCTCGCGGACCCCGAACTGTGGGAGCGGATCGTGCTCAACCTGCTGTCCAACGCCGTGAAATTCACCCCGGCCGGCGAGATCCGGGTCGGCCTGCGCACCACCGACGACACGGTGGAACTCGCCGTCCGCGACACCGGGACGGGCATCGCGCCGGACGAACTGCCGTACGTCTTCGAGCGGTTCCGCCAGGCTGGCTCCGCGGGGGGAAGGTCCCACGAGGGCTCGGGCATCGGCCTGGCACTCGTCCAGGAGCTGGCCGCGCTCCACGGCGGCCACGCCCGGGTGTCCAGCGTCCCGGGCGTGGGCACCGAGCTGACCGTCGCCGTTCCCGCACGCTGGGCGCGGACCCCGCCGGTGCGCACGCACCCGGGGCGCGCGGCGGAGAGCCATCTGGCGGAAGCACTGGGGTGGAGCGAACCGGTCGTACAGCCCGGCCCCGCCCCCGGCCCGCCGGCCGGGGCCGACACCATCGTCGTGGCCGAGGACAACGCGGACCTGCGGGCGTATCTGACCGGCCTGCTCCGGCCGCACTACACCGTGACCGTGGCCGCGGACGGCAGGGACGCCCTCGACCTGGCCCGGCGGCAGCGGCCCGGCCTGGTGCTCACCGACGTCATGATGCCCGGCCTCGACGGCTTCGGGCTGCTGCGCGCCCTGCGGGCCGACCCCGCGACCGCCGCCATCCCGGTGATCTTCCTCTCCGCCCGCGCCGGCGACGAGGCGGCCGTCGAGGGGCTGGCCGGCGGCGCCGACGACTACCTGGCCAAGCCGTTCTCCTCCGCCGACCTGCTCGCCAGGGTGCGCTCCAACCTGGACATGGCGCGGCTGCGCACCCACGAGTCCGCCTGGCGCACCGCGCTGGTCGCCGCGATGCAGGACGGGTTCTTCGTGCTGGACGCCGACCTGTCCGTCATCGAGGTCAACGACGCCTTCACCCACCTGCTCGGCCACCCCGCCCGGCAGCTGCCCTGGCCCGTACCGCATCCCTGGTGGCCCACCCTCCAGCAGGACCCGGAGGGCTTGGCCCTGGTCGAGCGGGCGCTGGCCGCCGCGCGCGAGCAGGGCTCGGGGCGGTTCGTGCTGCCGCTGCGGCACCGCGACGGCCACCGGGTGTGGGCCGACATCTCGCTGGACTCCGTACGCGACCGGCGCGGCGGCCCGCGCACCCTGCTGGTCGGCACCCTGCGCGACATCACCACCCGGTACCTGACCGCGGAACGCGACGCCGCCGTCGCCCGCCTCGCCGGGCTGCTCGCCGACATCGACGACAGCGCCCGGGTCCTGGACGTGGCCCTGGCCGAACTCCAGAAGTCCTGGCAGGCCGCCCGGGTGTCCCTGGTGCGCTGGACCGCCGCCGGCGACCCGGTGCCCACGGCCACCACCGGCCCGGCGCCCGCGGCCTCGGACCTGCCCCCCGCACACGCCGGGGACCGGGTCCGCGCGGGCCGCCTGGTCACCGTCCCCGCCGAGGACGGCGCCGCCGAGGACACCCGGATCACCGCGGTCGGCGCGCCCGCCTACGACGGCACAGGGCCCGCCCTGGTCTGGATCGAGTTCAGCCCCGCACGCTTCTTCTCCGTCGCCGACCGCACCGCGCTGATCCAGCTGACCGGCCACCTGCAGAGCGCCCTGGGCCGCTGCCGCGCCTACGACGAGCAGCGCCAGGTCGCCCTGGCGCTCCAGCGCGCCATCCTCGGGCCCAGCGACCTGCCGCCCGCGTTTGCCGTACGCTACGAGCCGGCCAGCTCCACACTGGAGGTCGGCGGCGACTGGTACGACATCGTCCCGCTGCCCGAGGGCCGCTACGGGATCGTCGTCGGGGACGTCGTCGGCAGCGGCCTGCCCGCGGCCACCACCATGGGCCAGCTGCGCAGCGCCGCCCGCGCGCTGCTGCTGGAGAACAGCGGCCCGGCCCACGTCATGGAGGCCCTGGACCGCTTCGGCGCCCTGCTGGACGGCGCCTTCTGCAGCACCGTCTTCTGCGGCGTCATCGACCCGGCCGCCGGCACCCTGCGCTACAGCAGCGCCGGGCACCCGCCGGGCCTCCTCGCCGGGCCCGGCGGCACCACCCGCCGGCTCGACGCGGCCCAGTCGGTGCCCCTGGCCGTCCTCGCCGGCCACCGGCGCCCCGAGGCGAGCACCGCGATCCCCGCCGGCTCCGCGCTGCTGCTCTACACCGACGGGCTGGTCGAACGCCGCCGCGAGACCATCGACGCCGGGCTCGACCGCGCCGCCGGGGTGCTGGCCGCCGGCCGGCACCTGGCGCCCGCCGACCTCGTGGACCTGCTCTGCGCGCGGCTGCTCGGCACCGACCCGCACGAGGACGACGTCGCCCTCCTCGCCTACCGCCAGGACTGACCGCCCGGGGCCGTGCCTTACCGATCCGCGGGCGGTTTTGCCGACCGCGGATCGGTAAGGCGGCTCTTATGGTGCAAATCGGATACACGATGATGACCGAGCAGGCCGGCCCGCGCGATCTCGTCGAGCATGTGGCCGGGGCGGAACGCGCCGGATTCGACTTCTCCGTCACCTCGGACCACTACTCGCCCTGGCTCGGCGCGCAGGGCCACGCTCCGTACGCCTGGAGCGTGCTGGGCGCCGCGGCCCAGGCCACCGAGCGGATCCCGCTGATGACGTACGAGACGTGCCCGACCACCCGCTACCACCCGGCGGTGGTCGCGCAGAAGGCGGCGACGATGCAGTTGCTGTCCGGGGGCCGCTTCCGGCTGGGCCTGGGCTCGGGCGAGAACCTCAACGAGCATGTGGTGGGCGGCGGCTGGCCCACCGCGGCGGTCCGGCTGGAGAAGCTGGAGGAGGCCGTGCGGATCATCAGGGCGCTCCTGGCGGGGGAGGAGCTGGACCACGGGGGACCGCACTTCGAGGCCAGGGGCGCCCGGCTGTGGGACCTGCCCGACGAGCCGCCGCCGCTCGGCGTGGCCGTCTCGGGCGAGCAGTCCTGCGCGATCGCGGGGCGGCTCGCCGACCTGGTCATCGCCACCGAGCCGAAGAGCGAGCTGCTGGCCGCGTTCGACCGGCACGGCGGGGCGGGCAAGCCCCGGGTCGGCCAGCTGCCGGTCTGCTACGACACCGACCGCGACGCCGCGGTCGCCCGTGCCCACGACCAGTTCCGCTGGTTCGGCAGCGGCTGGAAGGTCAATGCCGAACTCCCCGGAACCGCCGGTTTCGCGGGCGCCACCCGGTTCGTCCGCCCGGAGGACGTCGCCGCGTCGGTGCCCTGCGGGGACGACGTCGAGGCCTTCGTGGACGCGGTACGCCCGTACGCCGAGGCCGGTTTCGACGAGATCGCCCTGATCCAGATCGGCGGCGACCAGCAGGGGCCGTTCCTGGACTGGGCGGAGAAGGCACTGCTGCCGGCGCTGCGCGACGCCCTGTAACACCTGTGACGCGAGCCTCCCCGGCGGGACGCCGTTTCCCCGCGTCGTGCCTGTTCGTTGAGCCGTGCGCGGCGCGGACCCGGGCCGGGCGCCCGGTGGCCCGGCCGCGCTCCGGCGCGGGGCCGCGATCGGCGCGAATCGTCGGCGCGGCCGGGGGTAGACGCAAGCCCGACGCCGTGCGCCGCGCCGCAGAGCCGGCCCGGCGCCCGGGTTCCGCATCCGCGGGCCCGGGCCCGGCGGGACCATCATGGCGAAGGGGGATGACGCAGTGTCCGACATGCCGGCCCGCGCGGTACCAAGGCCAGGCTCCGCGGCTCCCGAGCCGCACGGGCCCGACGGCGTCGAGACCCCCGGGGCGCAGGAGATCCTGCTTATCGCCAGTACCGGCACGACCGCCTCCGGCACGACCGCGGCCGAGGCGACCGCGGCCAAGGCGACCGCCTCCGGCACGACCGCCGTCGCCCCGAGTGCCTCAGACGAGGCCTCATCCGACGCGACCGCCGCAAGCGGCACGGAGCCAGCGCAGGACACGGCCGTGGCCGCGGACGGGCGGGTTCGGCCACCCGGGAGAAGGGTGGCGGTCGTCCGGCGGTCCTGGTTCCAGATCGGCTTCGGGCTCGCGCTCGGCGCGATCCTGGCGTGGCTGCTGGTGCAGACCGTACTCAGGCTCAGCGAACTGCTGACGCTCCTGCTGCTCGCCGTCTTCATCGCGGTCAGCCTGGAGCCGGTCGTCGCCTGGCTGGGGCGCCTCGGGCTGCGCCGCGGCTGGTCGGTGGCGGCGGTGCTGGCCGGATTCGCCGGTCTGCTGGCCGGCTTCCTCGCGCTGATCATCCCGCCGGTCACCGACGCGGTGAACGCGCTGACCGACGGCATTCCGCGCTGGCGCCAGCAGTTGCACGACCACCACTCCACCCTGGGCCGGCTGGAGGACCACTACCACATCATCGAAAAGGCGCAGTCGAAGCTGAACTCCGGCGGCGCCTCCCAGGTGGCCGGCGGCGTGCTCGGGGCCGGCCAGCTGGTGATCAGCCTCATCACCTCCACCGTCATCGTGATCACGGTGACCCTCTACATGATGGCGGCGCTGCCTACGATCAAGCAGTTCTGCTACCGCTTCGTCCCCGGCACCCGGCGCCCCCGGGTGGAGGCCGTCACCGAGGAGATCCTCAGCCGGGTCGGCCGGTACATGCTCGGCAACATCGCGACCTCTGCGATCGCCGGGATCGCCACCTTCGTGTGGTGCGAGGCCATCGGCGTACCGTACGGGGCGGCGCTGGGCTTCTTCGTGGCGCTGATGGACATGGTGCCGGTGGTCGGGTCGACAGTCGGCGGCATCGTGGTGAGCCTGGTGGCGCTGACCGTCTCCCTCCCGGTGGCCATCGCCACCGCGGCCTTCTACGTCGGCTTCCGGGTCGCGGAGGACTACCTGATCATGCCGCGGGCCATGAGGTTCGCCGTCGACGTGCACCCGGTGGTGACCGTGGTCGCGGTGCTGGCCGGCGGGTCGCTGCTGGGCATCATCGGCGGCCTGGTGGCCATTCCGGTGGCCGTGGCACTCGGCATCGTGCTCGACGAGTACGTCTTCCCGCGCACCGACGCCTCGTGACCGACCGCGGCGCGCCGGGGCTGGGCGAAGCGGCCGTCAGCGGGTAGGCGTGATCATGGCGGCACCGCCGGCGCTGCCCCGCCCGCGCACGGCCGCCTCACCCGCACACTGTCCAGCGGTGCCGCATGCGCACCGCCGTCCGTCAGGAGAACGCCATGGTCCACGTCCGCCGCTCCTTCACCGTCGAGCGTCCGCTGCCCGCGGTCGCCGCCTACATCGCGGACTTCGCCCACGCGGTCGACTGGGACCCGGGCACGCGCCAGTGCGTACGCGACGGGGACGACGCCGAGCCCGCGGTGGGCGCCCGGTGGCGCAACGTCTCGGTCTTCCGCGGTCGCCGTACCGAGCTGGACTACCGGCTCGACCGCCGTGAGGAGCGCCGGGTGACCTTCACCGGCACCAACAAGACGGCCACCTCCACCGACGACTTCGGCTTCGAGGAGACGGGGGAGGGGACGCGCGTCACCTACGACGCGACCATCCGCTTCCACGGCCTGGCGCGGCTGGCCGATCCCTTCCTGCGCAAGGAGTTCGAGCGCCTCGGCGACGAGATCACCCGTACGCTGCCGGACGCCGTACACGCGGCGGTCCCCAGCTGAGCGGCCCGGCCGGCCGGGCCGTACGATCCGGCAGGCCGGGCTCCCCCGGTGTTCTCAGGCGCCGCTCTTCGCGGCGGCGCCGGACCGGCGGGCCCGCTCGGCGTTGTAGTGGGCCCCGACGAGCAGGGCGAGATTGCTGAACCACATCCACACCAGGAAGGCGACCGCCCCGGCCAGAGGACCGTACAGCCGGTTGTACGTGCCCATGCGGGCGGTGTAGATCGCGAACCCGGCCGAGGTGAGCAGCCACAGGCCGACCGCCACGCCGCCGCCCGGCGCGGTCGCCCGCAGGCTCCGCGCCCCGGTCGGCCCGGAGCGGAAGAGGATCAGGACCGTGGCCGTGGCCACGGCGACCAGCACCGGCCAGCGCAGCGCGCGCCACGCCGACACCACCGGGCTGCCCAGATGCAGCAGGTCACCGGTCCGGTGCGCGACCTCACCGCTGACGATCACGCAGATGGTGCTGCACACCAGCAGGACCAGCAGCAGGAGGGCGGTGAGCACGACGCGCGGCGCGGCACGCCAGGCGGGCCGGTGGTCCTCCACGCCCTGGATGTGGTGCAGGGCCCGCCGGAAGACCGCGGCGTAGCTGCACGCGGCCCATGCGGCGCCCACCCCGCTGAAGGTGGCGAGCGAGGTGGTCGCCGAGGCGTTCTCCGCCATGTGCCGCAGCGTGTTGGCCACCAGCGGCCGGGACTGCCCGGGCATCAGCACCTCAAGGCCGCCCGGGACCCCGCTGGCGTCCGGGCTGCCGGTCAGCCCGACGACCGACAGCGTCATCAGCAGCGCGGGGAAGAGCGCCAGCACCGCGTAATACGTGAGTGCGGCGGCCCGCTCCGTCGCGTCCTTGTCCCAGGCCGCCGCGATGGACCTGGCCAGTGTCCGCACCGCGCCGAAGAACGCCGACACCCGCCCTCCCCGGCGGGGGGCCCGCTGCGTGCCTGGAGGGGCCCCGCCCGCGTCGTACCGGCCTTTCGTCCCGGCGCCCGCGCCCCGGCCCCTGCCGCCGGCCGGCCGCCCCGGCCCACCGGAAGGCGCGCCCTCGCCAGTCGCCACCACAACCCCCTCGAACCCTGAGCCGCGGACACCGCAGCCGACGCCGGACTCCTGCCCCGGTCTGCGCCGGCGACAACACCTCGGGGCTCCCGGGATCGATTCCGGGCCGGAACGCGGACCCTGCGGGCACTCCGAACCTCTGTCGCCGCCCCTTTCGCGGGGCGGAGGGCCGCCGACATGCTTGAATGACATGGACTTCCGCTCCGGCGGTCCGGAGCAGGAAACCTGGCGGGGCGGGCGATCCGGTACGCGGGCGAGTGCGTACCCCGAAAGCGTCGCGTGCGGTGGCCCGGGGTCCTGAGCCCCGTGCCCGGCCTTCGCCCGTCGGGTGGCGAGCGGGGATGGAGGCGGCGGTGCGTGTCAGCGGGACGTACGACGGTGGGTCGGGTTCCATAGCGGAGGCGAGGAGACTGGCCACGGTTTTTCTCGGTCGGGTCGTCACCGAGGGCGCCGCGCCCGTGCCCGCCGACGTCGTGGGGATCGCGCAGCTGGTCGTCAGCGAACTGGTGACCAACGCGGTCAAGCACGTCGGCGGCCCGTGCGGTGTGGACCTCGAACTGGTCGGGGACGCCGTCGAGATCGGCGTCTGGGACCGGTCCTCGCAGCCCGCGACGGTCATGGACCACGATCCGGCCCGCATCGGCCGGCACGGCATGGAGATCGTCGCGGCCCTGTGCGGAGGCTTCGAGGTGCATCTCACACCCACCGGCAAGCGGGTCACCGTCCGTCTGTCGCTGCGTCCGGCCTCCGGCCGGTGAGCTGGAGCAACGCTCGCACGGCGGGCGCGGGACGTAGTTGGCCTCCTGGCACGTGAGCCCGTCGGGTCAGGCGATAAGCTACGCCAGCGGCAGACCGGTCTTCGATCTGTCGCTCTCACGCGAAGGCAGTGCAGCGGTGCCCTGACCTGGTCGGATGTTCGAGACGATGTAGGGGAGCGCACTGTGGTTGCAACGAGCGGAACCGAAGGACTCGTGACCCTGCTGTCCGGCGCGGGCGCCGACAGCGACCCGGCAGCCGAGTGGGCGGACCGCGTGTCGTCCTCCCTGGGCGGGCGCGTCAGCCGGGCGGAGGTCGACCGCGAACTGCGGGAGCTGTACACGGCGCTGCTGGCCGCCCTCGGCCAGGGCAGCCTCGACGCGCACGGCGAGGAGTTCGGCGAGGTGCGGGCCCTGCTGACCGAGCTGTCCCGCAACCGCGCCCGCCAGGGCTTCACCCCGTCGGAGACGGCGCTGAGCGTGTTCGCGCTCAAGCCGGTTCTGGAACCCGGCCTCACCGGTGGCGCGAGCGGCGACATCCAGGCGTACCTCCAGCTCGCGCAGCTCCTCGACGCCCTGGGCCTGTTCACCATCGAGACCTACACGCGGACACGCGAAGAGCTGATCACCGCCCAGGCCGAGCAGCTCCTCGAACTGTCGACCCCGGTGGTCAAGCTGTGGGACGGCGTGATCGGTGTGCCGCTGGTGGGGACCCTGGACTCCGCCAGGACGATGGTGGTCATGGAGAAGATGCTCCAGGCGCTCCTCGACACCGGGTCCGAGCAGGCCATCATCGACATCACCGGGGTGCCGGCGGTCGACACCGAGGTGGCCCAGCACCTGCTCAAGACGGTCGTCGCGGCGCGGCTGATGGGCGCGGAGTGCACGATCTCCGGAATCCGCCCGCAGATCGCCCAGACCATCGTCGCCCTCGGCATCGACTTCGGGGACATCACCACCAAGGCGAGCCTGGCCGACGCCCTGCGCCACGCCCTGCGCCGCTCGGGGACCGCGCTGACCACGCTTCCGGGCGCGGGGGCCGCCCGATGAGCGAGCAGATCCCGATCCTGCAGATAGGCCGCATTCTGCTGGTCTCGATCCAGACCGACCTGGACGACCGCGCGGTGATGGTGCTCCAGGACGACCTGGCGGCCCGCGTGGTGGAATCCGGCGCGCACGGGGTGGTCATCGACATCACCGCCGTGGAGATCGTGGACTCCTTCGTCGGCCGGATGCTGGCGACCATCGCCTCGATCTCGCGGATGCTGGACGCCGAGACCGTGGTGGTCGGCATGCGCCCCGCGGTGGCGATCACCCTGGTCGAGCTGGGATTGTCGCTCGGCGGCGTCAAGACCGCGTTGACTCTGGACAAGGGGCTGCGCGCGCTGGAGCGGTCCCGGGAGCACGCGGAGGCCGGCCCGGACGACAGCGGGGAGTCCGACGGACCGCCCGACCGGGTGTTCGCGCCGTGACCGAGCCGGCGGTGCTCTCCATCACGGCCAACGAAGGCGTGGTGATGGCGCGCCAGATGGTGCGGGCGCTGGCGCAGGAGTGCCGGCTCTCCCTGGTGGAGCAGACCAAGCTGGTCACCGCGGCGAGCGAACTGGCCCGCAACGCGCTGATCTACGGCGGCGGCGGCACGATGACCGCTACTCTGGTCAACGAAAGAGGCAGGCGCGGCGTGCGGGTCGTCTTCGTCGACCACGGACCCGGCATCCCGGACATCGACCTGGCGCTGACCGACGGCTGGACCTCGGGGAAGGGCATGGGCCTGGGGCTTTCCGGGTCCAAGCGCCTGGTCGACGACTTCCTCCTGGACAGCGTCGTGGGGCGGGGCACGACCGTCACGATCGCGAAGTGGGCCAGGTGAGCGCCGCCGGGGTGCCGCCGCTCGTGGACTACGAGGACGTCTCGTGGTTCCGGGACGAGCCCGAGGCCGCCCGCGGCGCCGCGGCGGCGCTGGGCCGCAGGATCGGGCTCGGCGAGCACCGCACCGCGGAACTGGTTCTGGCGGTCGCCGAACTGGCCACCAATATGCGCCGCCACGCCGTCGACGGGTCCTTGCTCCTGCGGGTCGTACGCACCTCCGTTACGGCCGGCGTCGAGGTCGTCGTCGTGGACGGCGGCCCCGGGATCGTTGATGTGGCCGAGGCACTGCGGGACGGCGTCTCCAGTGAGGGCACGCTGGGCATCGGCCTGGGAGCCGTCCGGCGGCTGGCCGACGTCTTCGACATCCACTCGCGGCCCGGGCAGGGCACCGTGCAGCTGGCCAGGTTCTGGCAGGCAGCCGAGCGCCCGCGGCCCGGCGCGGCCGAACCGGCGGTGGGCGGCGTCACCCGTCCCATCAGCGGCGAGCAGGTCTGCGGCGACGCCTGGGCGACCCGCACCGACCTCGCGGACGACGCCCAGGACGCCCGGGAAGCCGGCGGCGCGCGGCCGCAGGCCCCGGAGCCTCCTCCCGCGCAGGCGGTCAACGACTGGGCCGCATTGACGGGCATCCAGCACCGGCCCGGTACGGCCACCTCGGCGCTGTCCGCCGCCACGTCCCGGCGGGCGTCGCGCGCGGTGCCGGTGCCCTCGGCTGTCGCCGGCCGCGGCCCTGCTGTGCTGGTGATGCTGTGCGACGGGCTGGGCCACGGGCCGATGGCCGCGCTGGCCGGCCAGAGCGCCGTGCAGGCCTTCCGCTCCGGCACCTCGCGGCTGCCGGAGCAGATCATGGAGCAGCTGCACAAGGCCCTGCGCGGGACCCGCGGCGCGGCGGTCGCCGTGGCCCGGGTCGAACCGGAGAACGGCCGCCTGCTGTTCTGCGGGGTCGGCAACATCACGGCCGCCCTGGTCACCCGGGACAGCCGGCACAGCCTGCTCTCGCAGCCGGGCATCGTGGGCCACCAGATGCACCAGTTGCGGACGTACGAACACCGGCTGCCGCCGTTCGGCGCGCTCGTGCTGCACTCCGACGGGCTCAACGAACGCTGGACCGCGCAGGACCTGGCGGGCCTGCTGCCGCACGCGCCGACCGTGGTGGCGGCGGGCCTGCTGCGGATGGCGGGAACCCGCCGGGACGACGCGAGCGTGGTGGTCACGAAGGAGCTGTGGTGACACGGGACCTCGGGGTGAGCCGCGCGCTCTACTCGGAGCACGATGTGTTCGCGCTGCGCCGCAGCGCCAAGTCCGCCGCCGTGGCGGCGGGCCTGGAGGAGCGCGACCAGGTGCGCCTGGCCACCGCGCTGAGCGAACTGGGCCGCGACCTGCTGCGCCCCGGCGCCCCGGTCATGGCCTCGTTCGCCATCGAGGAGCAGGCACCGCCGCGGTTGCGGGTGGAACTGGCCTGGCACGACGACCGGGACCCGAGCGAGGAGTCGTTCGCGCTGGCCGCGCGCCTCCTGCCGTACGTGCGGAGCGTCCCGCGCGCCGGCGCGGCCCGCTCCGGTGGGCGTATCGAGGTCGCCTGCGAGCTGCCCGAGGCCACGAGCGCCAGGGACGCGGCCGTACGGGTCCACGAGGCGCTGCGGGCCGATCTGCCGACGATCACCGCGCTGGACGACCTGCGGGCCCAGACCAGGGACCTGGCCGCCGCGCTGGAGGAGTCACGGGCGCAGCGCGACGAACTGGAGCGGCTCAACTCGGAGTTGACCGAGACCAACCAGGGCGTCATGGCGCTGTACGCGGAGCTGTCGGCGGAGCTGGAGGAGACCAACCGCGGTGTGGTGGCCCTCTACGGCGAGGAGCACCAGCTGGCGCTCACCCTCCAGCGGACCTTCCTGCCCTCGGAACTGCCGCAGATACCCCGGGTGGAGCTGGCGGTGCGGTATCTTCCCGCGGCCACCGAGACCGAGATCGGCGGCGACTTCTACGAGGCCGTCGACACCCCCGCCGGCCTTCTGCTGGCGGTGGGCGACGTGGTCGGCCACTCCCTCCAGGCCGCCATCGTCATGGGCGAACTGCGGCATGCGCTGCGGGCGTACGCCGCCGAGGAGCACCGTCCGCACGAGCTGCTGGAGCGCCTCGACCACCTGATGCGGCTGCACCAGCGGGGGTGGACCGCGACCGTCTGCGTTGTCCTGGTCGAGCCCGGCGCGGGCGTGATCCAGGTCGCCAACGCCGGACACCTCCCGCCGCTGCTGATGCGGCCGGGCAAGCAGGGCGACTACCTGCGCGACCACGGCCCGCTGCTGGGCGTCGGCCTTCCGCAGCCGGCCGCGACCGTCCACCAGGTCGATCCGGGCAGCACCGTCGTGCTCATCACCGACGGGCTCATCGAGACCCGCGACCGGGACCTGAGTGAGCGCATGGAGGACCTGCGCGTGGCGACCGCCGCGCAGGGGGCGGCCGGCCCGGAGCGCCTCTGCGACGGTCTGCTGACCGTCTTCGGCGCGGAGCAGGAGGACGACATGATCGTCTTCGCCGCCCGCCTGGACCACTCGCCCGGGGAGACCGCGGACGCCGCCGCGGCCCCCGGGAACGCGTAACGGTTTCAGGGCGGTCCGCCGGGCGTGCCGGGGCAGGGGCGGGGTACGTGGAAGGAGGTCGACACGAGGAGGAAGTTGCTGTGGCGGAGTTCCTGACCGATATCGAGACCATCCGTGAGCGGGCCCGTGCGGAGATCGGCAAGGGGCCGGTGACCGACGCCTACGGCGCCGACCTGGACAGAGTCCTCCAGGTGCTCAACGAGGCGCTGGCCACCGAGATCGTCTGCACACTGCGTTACAAGCGGCACTACTACACGGCGACGGGCATGTACGCGGAGCCCGTGGCGGCGGAGTTCCTGGAGCACGCGCAGGAGGAGCAGACGCACGCCGACAAGCTCGCCGCCCGCATCGTCCAGCTCGGCGGGAAGCCCGACTTCGATCCGGACACGCTGACCACCCGCTCGCACGCGCAGTACGACGCGAGCGCGGATCTGGTGACGATGGTCGAGGAGGACCTGGTGGCGGAGCGGGTCGCCGTCGCCTCGTACACCGAGATCGTGCAGTGGCTGGGCAACGGCGACCCGACCACGCGGCGGGTCTTCGAGGAACTGCTCGCCCAGGAGGAGGAGCACGCGGACGACCTGCGCGGGCTGCTGGAACGCATACCCCGGGACACGCAGGGCTGATACCGGCGGCCTCCCCGGTTCTGGAGGTCCTGACCGGCCGCGAGCGCAATCCGCCGCGGCCGGCGTTCTTTTCGCGCAAAGGACCCGACCGGTGTCGCGCAGCCGTACCGAAGCACGTACGCACCACCCCCGGCACGAGCGCCGCGGTGAGGCCCGCCTCCCCGCGGCGCTCGCCGTTGCGGTGGCCGCCGCCCACCGCGCTGGTGCCGGGTCCGCGGACCGCAGCGGCGGTCGGGCGGTGGAAACGGCGCGGCCCCGGCCCGATGTCGGGCCGGGGCCGCGCCGGGTGGCCGCGGTGGGCGGAGTCACCCGACGTGCCAGCTGAAACCGCCGTTGCTGTTGGCCACCGCCAGCAGGACGATGAACAGCACGATGTCGAAGACACCCAGGATCACCCCGGCCAGCGCCATGCCGTGATTGCCCGCGCCCTGGCGCGCGTTGCGCATACCGATGCCGCCGAAGACCACGGCCAGCGGGCCGAGGATCACGTTGAACAGGAAGATCCCGACGATGCCGCACACGAGACCTGCGATGGCGAGACCGTTGCTGCCGCTCCTGACCTGACGCTGGGTGGTGCTGCCGTAGCCGGTGGTCATGCCACTCTCCTCCGTTCCCCCGTGTGCCTGCCGCTCCGCTTCAGGGGCGGCCTGCCTGCTGCCACAGGGCTGCTTGTGATAGAGGCTCTTCTGCCCCGGCTCCGCGAAGTAAGCAGGCGTCAGAAAGCCCAAGGACGGCGAGCCGCCGTGGAGCACCGTGCGCGTGGCGTCCTCGTGACTCTTCGAGCCCGTGGCGATCACCTGGCCCGCCCAGTCTGTGCTGCCATGCAGCATGCGAAAAGACGCAGGTCACAGACATCGGCGACGGCCAGGGACGGCAGAGGCCACGGGCAGGGCCGCTCCCGCCGGAGCGGCGCGGGGCCCCGGCGGCGCGGGCTGTACGTGCTCTGCGCGGTGCTCGCCGCGGCTCTCGGCGGCCCGGCGCCCGGTCCGGCGCCCGGCACACCGCTGTGCGGCAATTCGATCACCGCGCGGTGCCTTGTGGATCATCAAAGCGATAAGAAGAAGTGATTGGCCAGCGGATCGGAGGCCTCCATAGACTCTCACCCACGACGCGACCGTCACGCCTCTTGGAAAGCCAACTCAACAGGAGTTCTGGCAACTTCGGGCTGCCATCGGTTGCTCAACGGGAGGGAACCAGTGATCGTCGCTAGGCAACCCGGCAGCAAGATGGGCGTCAGCGTCTCCGGTTTCGACGCGTCGACCGCGTCCGCCGAGGATCTCGACGAGCTGAAGAGGCTCGTCTACACCGAGAAGATCGTCGTCCTCAAGGAGCAGGACTTATCCCCTGCCGCCTTCGTCGGACTGGGCCGCAGCCTCGGCCAGGTCGAGCGCTACTACCAGCCCATGTACTGGCACCCCGAGGAGGCCGATATCTTCGTCTCCTCGAACGTCCCGCGCGACGGCCAGCAGATCGGTGTTCCGCGGACCGGGAAGTTCTGGCACGCGGATTACGAATTCATGCCGAATCCCTTCGGACTGACCCTGATATACCCGCAGGTGATTCCCAAGGCCAATCGCGGCACGTACTTCATCGACATGGCCAAGGCGTACACGGGACTGCCGGACGAGATCAAGGACGTCCTGGCGGGAACGTACTGCCGGCACAGCGTGCAGCGGTACTTCAAGATCCGCCCGACGGACGTCTACCGGCCGATGATCGACATCCTGGCCGACATCGAGGCGGAGACCCCCACCGTCCGGCACCCCACGGTCATCGTCCACCCGGTCACCGGGGAGCGCATCGCCTACCTCAGCGAGGGCTTCGCGCTGTCCCTGACCGACGCCGACGGCAAGGAGCTGGACAGCGGGCTGCTGCGCCAGGTCCTGGAGCACACCGGCCAGCTGGACGACACCTTCGAGCACCCGAACATCCACCTGCAGACGTTCGACAAGGGCGATCTGCTGGTGTGGGACAACCGCACCCTGATCCACCGGGCGCTGCACACCACCAAGCCGGAGCCGACCGCCTCCTTCCGCGTCACGGTGCACGACGACCACCCGTTCTACGACGGGATCGCCGTGTGACCGCTCCCCGCCGAGCGGGGAGCGGACCGAGCCGACCTCCTCGGCGTTCCGCCGGAACGCCAGGGAGACCAGCCCTGGAGGAGATGGCGCGCGCATGGAGACCGCTTCACCCCCGCCTGCCGTGCACCCCACGGACGAGCCGCTGCTCGCCCGGGTGCTGCGGGTGTACAAACCCAGCTGCCAGTACCTGAAGTCGGCCGCCGTCACGACGGACGGCGGTCTCACCGTCGCGACGTGCGAGTTCGCGATCCCGGCGCCCTTCTACATCGACGACACCGGGCACTTCAACGCCGTGGAATTCAACCTCTGCTACAACCAGATGATGTATTACGCGGTGGCGAAGAGCGTCAAGGAAGGGCTGATGGCGCCGTTCGCGCACTGGACGATGGACGACTACTGGCAGCGCCAGCTGCCCGACTTCCTCATCGTCGACTTCCACAGCTCCTTCAGCAAGGGCGTCAAAGTGGCCCGCTTCCACGGTGAGATCGCCTTCCGCAAGGTCCGCGAGAGCGCGGGCGGGCGCAACTGGCAGCCGATGATCGTCGCCGACACCACCTGCCGCTACTGGGATGACGAGGGAGGGCGCAGCCAGGGCGAGGTCCGGATGGTGATCGTCAACCCGCCCCCGCGCGAGCAGCCGGAAGGGAGCGCGCAGTGACGCAGCCCGATGACACCCCCTGGGTCCGCCGGCTCGCGGCCACCGCGCTGCCAGAACGGCCCGCCCTGCTGGAGGAGCTGGTGCTGCGCGAGTTCCGTGCCGCGCTGCTGATGTCGGACACCGACGTACTGCCGTACGACGAGAGCTACTTCGCGCACGGGCTGACCTCGCTCGGGGCGACCGAGATCGAGCAGCGGCTGGAGGCGACGCTGGGCCGGCAGGTGGACGCGGCGAGCCTGCTCAACCATCCGACCGTCAGCCATCTTCTCGCCCATCTGCGGACCGAGGTGCTCACGGAGTTCTTCCCGGCGGCCGAGTCCCGGCCCGGCCCGGTCCCGCCGGCCGGGGATTCAGGGGTGCCCAAGGCACTGGTGCACGACCTGTTGAAGGACCTCTACAACTCCTGACACCTCCCAGCCGGCCCCCGGCGCTCGCAACGACAGCGGGAGACACACCGATGACTGACCCTGCTCCGGCTCCTGCCACGGACAAGGACGCCCTGCTCCGCCGGCTGCTCCTGGAGAAGTACGAACCCATCGCCGTCGTGGGCATCGGGTTCAGGCTCCCCGGCAACAACGCCACGCTGGACGGCTTCGCCGACTTCCTGCGCGAGGGCCGGGACGGGGTCACCCCGGTCCCCGCGGACCGGTGGGACTCCGAGGCGCTGCACACGGCCGAGCGCGGCACCAAGGGCAAGATCGCCACGGCCGGCGGCGGCTTCGTCTCCGGGATCGACCGCTTCGACGCGAAGTTCTTCAACATCGGGCCCAAGGAAGCCGGCTACCTCGATCCGCAGCAGCGGCTGGTGCTGGAGGCGTCGTGGCACGCGCTGGAGTCGGCGAACATCGACCCGGCGGCGCTGCGCGGCGGCAGCGGCGGGGTGTACATGGGGGTCAGCTCCGCCGACTACGCGGTCGAGATGGACGTCCTGGACGCCGAGGGCCTCGACGCGCACGTCGGCACCGGGACCGCGCACAGCGCCATCTCGGGCCGGCTGTCGTACTTCCTGGGCTGGCGCGGTCCGTGCATCAGCATCGACACCGCCTGCTCCTCCTCGCTGGTCGCCATGCACCTGGCCGCCAAGGGCCTGCGCCAGGGCGAGTGCGACATCGCGCTGGCCGGCGGGGTCAACGCCGTCCACCACCCGCGCAACCACATCGTCTTCTCGCAGGCGAACATGCTCGCCCTCGACGGCCGCTGCAAGACCTTCGACGAGTCCGCCGACGGCTACAGCCGCAGCGAGGGCGTCGGTGTGCTCGCCCTCAAGCGGCTCTCGGACGCCAAGCGGGACGGCGACCGGATCCTGGCGCTGCTGCGCGGCTCCTCGGTGCGCCAGGACGGCGAGAGCGGCGGGCTGACGGTGCCGAACGGCATCGCGCAGGCCGCGGTGATGCGCGCCGCGCTCGCCGACTGCCTGCTGGAGCCCGGCGACATCGGCTACGTCGAGGCGCACGGAACGGGCACCTCGCTCGGCGACCCGATCGAGATGGGGGCCGTCAACGCGGTCTTCGGCGCGTCCCGCTCCAAGGACGCCCCGCTGGTCGTCGGCTCGGTGAAGACCAACATCGGCCACATGGAGGCGGCGGCCGGCGCGGGCGGTGTGATCAAGGCCGTGCTGCAACTGCGCGACCGGGTGCTCTATCCGCACCTCGGCCTGGCCAACCCGAACAGCAAGATCCCCTGGGACGAGTACCCGGTCACCGTCCCGGCCGACGCCCGGCCCTGGGCCGGCGGCACCCGCCGCGCCATGGTCAACTCCTTCGGCTTCGCCGGCACCATCGCCTCGGTCATCCTGGAGCAGGCCCCGCCGTCGAGCCCGCCGCCGGCCGTGCCGCCGACCGGGTCCCGGCCGGCCGGGCAGGACGCGGTCCTGCCGCTGCTGACGGTGTCCGCCAAGACCCCGGCCGCGCTGCGCCTCCAGGCCGCCGCCTGGCGCGACGCCCTGGACGCCCTCCCGCAGGAGGACCTCGCGGCCTTCTGCCGGACCGCCAACACCGGCCGCAGCCACTTCCCCGCGCGGGCCGCCGCGCCGGTGGCCGACATCGCCGCGGCGCGCGCGTTCCTGGACAAGGCCGTCGCCGCGGACACCGGCGCCCGGCCGGCCGACGACGGCCTGCGCGGCGCGCCCGTCTGCTTCCTGTTCACCGGCCAGGGCGCCCAGTACGCCGGCATGGGCCGGCCGCTCTACGAGCGCTACCCGGTCTTCCGCGAGCAGGTGGACCGGTTGGACGTGCTGTTCGCGCCGCACCTGGGCCGCTCCGTGCGGGCCCTGATGCTCGGCGAAAGCGAGGGCGCCGACCAGGACATCCACCGGACGCAGTACACCCAGTGCGCGCTGTTCACCCTGGAGTACGCGCTCGCCGCGCTGTGGCAGGACTGGGGCGTACGGCCCTCGGTCCTGCTGGGACACAGCATCGGCGAGATCGTCGCCGCCACGGTCGCGGGCCTGTTCACCCTGCCGGACGCGGTGCGGCTGGTGGCCGCCAGGGCCCGGCTGATGCAGTCCGTCACCGCCCCCGGCCGGATGACCGCGGTACGGGCGGCGGCCGAGGACGTCGCACCGGTGATCGAGGGCTACGCCGACGTCAGCTTCGCCGCCGTCAACACGCCGGACCAGTGCGTGATATCCGGTGGTACGGCCTCCCTGGACGAGATCGAGGAGACGCTGCGGGAACGCGGCCTGAGATGCAAGGGCCTGCCGGTCTCGCACGCCTTCCACTCGCCGCTGATGGCCGAGGTCTTCGACGCCTTCCGCGCGGAGATCCGGGACATCGCCTTCTACGAGCCGACGATCAGCTTCGTGTCCAACCTGACCGGCAAGGTCGCCGAGTACGCGGAGGTCGCCACCGCCGACTACTGGGTGCGGCACATCGGCCGGCCGGTCGCCTTCGCCGCGGGCCTGAGCAGTGTCCGGGCCAGGGGCCGCCATGTCTTCGTGGAGGTCGGCCCGTCCGGCGCGCTGATCGGGATGGGCCGGCGGAGCGAGGACGCCGCCTCGCACGTGTGGCTGGCCAGCCTGGTGCCCACCGACACCGACGGCGGCACGATCGCCGCCGCGCTCGCCAAGTCCTACGCCACCGGGCTGTCCGTCGACTGGGCCGCCTACCACCGGGGCCGCACCGGGCCGCTGGCGGACCTGCCGCCGTACGCCTTCGACCGCAAGCGGCACTGGCTGCCGGCCGGTGTCCGCCGCCGGCTCGGCGACCCGGCCGCCGCCGCCTCCGACGCGGCGGGCCTGCTCGGCCGGGAGTCCACCACCGACCAGCAGCGCGCCGCGGGCGTACGCGAGTTCCGCTCGCTGGTCGGTCCCGACAACCCGGCCTATCTGGGCGACCACGTGGTGATGGGCCAGGTCGTCTTTCCCGGCGCGGGCTTCGTGGAGCTGGCGTTCGCGCTCGCCGACGCGGTGTACGGCGAGACCGTGCGCCCGCTGCGGGACCTGCGCATCCTTGAGCCGCTGCTGCTTGCCGAGGGGGTCGACGCCGATGTGCGCACCCGCCTGCTGCCCGGCGCGGACGGTGCGGCGGCCCTGGAGATCGTCAGCCTGGTGCCCGGCGGCGACACCGCTATCGAGCGGCGGCACGTCACCGCCGTCCTCGGCCCGGTCCCCGGCCGCGAGGCGGAGCCGGGGGGGGGGGGGGGGGGGGGGGGGGGGGGGGGGGGGGGGGGGGGGGGGGGGGCGCCCCCCCCCCCCCCCCCCCCCCCCCCCCCCCCCCCCCCCCCCCCCCCCCCCCCGCCCCGGCGACGGGCGAGCAGCGGGGCGAGGACCTGTATGCGGACTTCGCCGACGTCGGCCTCGCCTACGGCGCCGAATTCCGCCGCCTGGTCCGGGTCAGCACCCACCCGGACGGCGTCGCGCTCGGCGTCGTACGCGGCCCGGACGGCAGTGAGCCGGCCCTGCTGCACCCCGCGGTCCTGGACTGCGCCATGCAGACCCTCGCCGCGGTGGCCCCGGCCGGCGGCACCTTCCTGCCCGTGGGCTTCGACGAGATCGCGCTGCACAAGAAGCCCCGCGGTGAACTGCGCACGGTGCTGCGGCTGTCGGACCCGGGCGACGGCGAACTGACCGCCGACATCCTGGCGTCGGAGGGCGAGCGGCCGGTGTTCAGCGTGCGCGGGCTGCGCCTGCGGCGGGTGACCAACACCGCCACCCCGCGCCGCGTCGTGCACGAGCCGCACTGGACCAAGAAGAGTCTGCCCACCGCGGGCGGCGCGGCCGAACGGGACATCGTGGTGGTCGGCGCCGCCCCCGACCGGCTGCCGGCCGCGCCCGCCGGGGTGCGGCTGTGCTTCGCCGCGGACGCGGCCCAGGCCGCGGTCCTGCTGGGGGAGGCCCGGCGCGGCACCGTCGTGTGCTGGTTCTGGACACCGGGGCAGCGGCCGGCCGCGGACAGGAGCCCGGCCGCCGACGTGGAGGCGCTGCGCGCCGAGAGCGAGCGCAACTACCGCGACCTGCTCCACCTCGTGTCCGTCCTGGACTCGGCGGGGCCGGGCGGCACGCCCAGGCTGCTGCTGGTCACCGAGGCCGCCCAGCGGCTGCCGAAGGACCCGGTGCGGGACCCGGCGGACCCCGCCGGCCTGGCCGCCGCCTCCCTGTGGGGCTTCGGGCAGGTGCTGTTCAAGGAGTACCCGTCGCTGCGGGTGACACTCGCCGACCTGCCCGCCGACGCCGGCGAGCAGGATCTGCTGGCGCTGCTCGACGAGTGCGGCGAGACCGGGGACGCCGACCACCGGATCGCTTTGCGGGCCGGGGTGCGGCACGTCCTGCGGCTGCGCCCGGTGGCCGAGGACCAGGGCGGCCAGGAGGCCAACTTCGAGCTGGCCATCACCGAATACGGGCAGTTCTCGAACGTCAGGCCGGTGCCGGTGCCCGACCGCGCGCCGGACGGCGACGAGATCGAGGTCCAGGTGCACGCCGCCGGGGTGAACTTCAAGGACGTGCTCAACGTCCTGGGCATGCTGCGCCAGCACGCGCAGGACACCGGTATCGAGTACGTACCGCTGCCGCTGGGCTACGAGGCGTCCGGCACCGTACTGTCCGCGGGACCCGGGGCGGAGTTCGCGCCCGGCGACGAGGTGCTGTTCAGCCACCTGGGCTGCATGCGGCGCCGGGCCACCGTGTCGTCGGCCGTCGCCGTCCGCAAGCCCGCCGCCATCAGCTTCGCCGAGGCCGCCGGGCTGCCCGCCGCGTATGTGACCGCCTACTACGCCCTGCACGATCTGGCCGGCATCCGGCCGGGCGACCGGGTCCTGGTGCACGCCGCCGCGGGCGGTGTCGGGCAGGCCGCGATCCAGCTCGCCCGGCTTGCCGGGGCCGAGGTGTACGCGACGGCCAGCCCGCGCAAATGGCCGCTGCTGCGGACGCAGGGCGTCCGGCACATCATGAACTCCCGCACCCTGGACTTCTCCGACCAGGTGCTGGAGGCCACCGGCGGCCGGGGCGTGGACATCGTCCTCAACAGCCTCAACAAGGACCACATCCCGGCGACCGTACGCTGCCTGGGCGAAGGCGGGCGGTTCCTGGAGATCGGCAAGATCGGCGTCTGGTCGCCCGAGCGTATGCGCGAGGCCCGCCCCGACGTGGACTACCACTGCTTCGACCTCAGTGAACTCCCCGAGGCGGAGCTGAACCGGATCAACAAGTCGACATTGGAGACCGTCGTCGGCCTGATGGACACCGGGGACCTCGGACCGCTGCCGACCGTCGGCTACGCGCTGGACGAGATCGAGGAGGCCTTCGGCGTCCTCAGCCGGGGAGCCAACACCGGCAAGCTGGTGCTGGAATTCCCGGTCCCCGCCGCCGGCCCCGCCGCTGAGCCGGTGCGCCTGTCGGCGGACGAGACCTATCTGATCACCGGCGGCCTCGGGGCGCTCGGCCTGGTCGCCGCCCGCAGGCTGGTCCGCGAGGGGGCACGGCACCTGGCGCTGGTCAGCCGCCGGGCGGTGGACGGCGCCGAGGTCGCCCGGCTGGCCGCGGACCTGGGTCCCGACGTCCGGCTCGCCGTCCTGCGCGGCGACATCGCCGACGCCGGCGATGTCGCGCGGATCCTCGCCGAAGTGGAGGCCGGGCAGGCGCCGTTGGGCGGGGTGCTGCACGCGGCCGGTGTGCTCGCCGACGCGCCGGTCTCCCGGCAGACCTGGCAGAGCCTGGACGCGGTCCTGCGGCCCAAGATGTACGGAAGCTGGCTGCTGCACCGGGCCACCGCCGAACTGCCGGGCCTGCGCTTCTTCGTCGGCTACTCCTCGGTGGCGTCCGTGGTCGGCTACATGGGCCAGAGCAACTACGCGGCGGGCAACGCCTTCCTCGACACCCTGATGCACCAGCGCGCCGCCGCGAAGCTGCCCGCTCTCAGCGTCAACTGGGGTCCGTGGGCGGAGGTCGGCATGGCCGCCGAGCTGACCGCCCAGCAGATCCGGGCCATCGAGGTCCAGGGCATCAGGTTCCTCACCCCGGGCGACGGCACGCGCCAGCTGGTGCGTGCCTGGGACCGGCCCGGCGCCCAGGCGATGGTCTGCGAATTCGACTGGGAGCGGTATCTGACCGGACAGGCCGCCACGGACGCCTTCTTCACGGCGGTGCGGCCGCGCACCGGGACCGGCGGCGCGGTGTTCGACCTCGCCGAGCTGCTGGCCCGCCCGCGGACCGAACTGCCCACGGCGGTCAAGGAGGTGCTGCGCGTGCTGGTCGCCGCGGTGCTGAACTTCGAGCTGCCCGACGACGTCGAGTCCGACGCGAAATTCATCGAACTGGGGCTGGACTCGCTCGCCATGGTGGAGCTGAAGAACGCGCTGGAGTCCGCCTTCAGGACCGAGCTGTCCAGCTCGACGCTCTTCGACCACCCCACCGTCGGCACGCTGTCGGTGCACATCGCGGGCCTG
Source organism: Streptomyces sp. IBSBF 2435 (assembly GCF_036815005.1). Lineage (NCBI taxonomy): Bacteria > Bacillati > Actinomycetota > Actinomycetes > Kitasatosporales > Streptomycetaceae > Streptomyces > Streptomyces sp. IBSBF 2435. The sequence goes on from NZ_JAJSYW010000016.1 coordinate 45,697, forward strand.
CTGGCACCGCCGGACGACGAGTCCGGAGCCCCGCAGGACGCCGGGGCCGCCGCCCCCGCCCCCGACCCCGCAGGGCGGACGGCGGACACCGAGCTGACCGCCCTGCGCGAGTACACCTTGTGACGCCGCCGGCGGGAACGGCGCAGGTCAGACGACAACCTCTGCTGAACGGGAGCGGAATGAACACCGTCAGGTATTTTCCCGAGCTGCGGACGGTCACCGAGTCGATCGCGTTCCACGCCGCGCGCACTCCCGACCGCGCCGCGATCGAGTGCGAGGGGCGGACCGTCGACTACGGCCGGCTGCACCTGGAGAGCAACCGCGCCGCCCACGCCCTGCTGGCGGCCGGGCTCGGCGCCGGGTCACGGGTCGGCTACCTGGGCAAGGAGTCGGAGTTCTACTACGAGATCCTCTTCGCCTGCGCCAAGAGCGGCACCGTCCTGGTCCCGGTGAACTGGCGGCTGACCGCCTCCGAGGTGGACCACATCCTGCGCGACTCGCGGACCGAGGCGCTGTTCGTGGAGCCGGAATTCCGGCCGGCCGTCAGCGGCTGCGGAGAACTGCCCAGCCTGCGCGAGGTGGTCACGGTCCAGGCGCCCGGCGACCCGGCCGCCGGCTACCTGGCGTGGAAGGCCCGCTTCCCCGATACCGACCTCGATCCGGGCACCGGCCCCGACGACCCGCTGGCCCAGCTCTACACCAGCGGCACCACCGGGCTGCCCAAGGGCGTGGTCCTGCCGCACCGCAGCTTCTTCCGCATCCGCGACGGGCTGGCCTCGCAGGGCCTGCGCTGGATCGACTGGCAGGAGGGCGACCGCAGCCTGATCGGCATCCCCGGATTCCACGTCGGCGGGCTGTGGTGGTCGCTGCAGGGCTTCAACGCGGGGGTCACCAATGTGGCGATGCGGATGTTCACCAGCCATGACGCGATCGGGCTGTTCCGCGACGGCGCGGTCACCACGGCCTGTGTCGTGCCGGCCATGCTCCAGATGATCCTGGCCGATCCGGCCGTCGGCCCCGGGGACTTCCCCGCGCTGCGCAAGGTCGTCTACGGCGGCTCGCCGATCTCGGAGAGCCTGCTCACCCAGGGCATCAAGGTACTGGGCTGCGACTTCGCCCAGATCTACGGACTGACCGAGACCGGCAACACGGCCGTCTGCCTGCCGCCGGAGGACCATGTCGTCGGCAGCCCCCGGCTCAAGGCCGCGGGACGGCCCTATCCGGGCGTCGAGGCCAAGGTGGTGGACGACGACGGCACGGCACTGGCGGCGGGGGAGATCGGCGAGGTCCTGCTGCGCACCCCGGCGGCGATGCTCGAATACTGGGAACTGCCGGAGGCCACCGCGCGGACCCTGGTGGACGGCTGGATCCACACCGGTGACGCCGGGTACCTGGACCCGGACGGCTATGTGTTCATCTGCGACCGGATCAAGGACGCCGTCATCGTCGCCGGTGAGAACGTCTACCCGGCCGAGGTGGAGAACGTGCTGTGCAAGCACCCGGCCGTCGCGGAGGCAGCGGTCATCGGGGTGCCGCACGAGCGGTGGGGCGAGTCGGTGCACGCCTACGTCGTCCTGCGCCCCGGGCACGAGGCCAGGCCGCGCGAGCTGATGCTCTTCCTCAAGGGCCGGATCGCCGACTTCAAGATCCCTTCCGGTTACGAGTTCATCGACACCGTCCCCCGCAACCCCAGCGGCAAGACACTCCGCCGCGTCCTGCGGGAGCGGCACTGGGCCGACCGCGAGCGGCAGGTCAACTGACGCCATGCGGACGGGGAGACGACGTGAAGGAGCAGGGCGATGACTGTCGCCGCGGTGATCTGCGGACTGGGCGGCTGGGTGCCGCCGCGCATCGTGACCAACGACGAGGTGGGCCGGGAACTGGGCGTCACGGACGACTGGATCCACGGCAGGACCGGCATCCGGCAGCGGCATGTGTGCGACGCGGGCACGGCGACCTCGGACCTGGCGCTGCGGGCGGGGGAGCGGGCACTGTGCTCGGCGCGGACGACCAGGACCGACGCGCTGGTACTGGCGACCGCCACCCCCGACCACCAGATTCCCGGCACCGCCCCGGCGGTCGCGGCCCGGCTCGGCATGGCGGGCGCCGCCGCCTTCGACGTCAACGCCGTGTGCACCGGGTTCGTCTACGCCCTGGCGACCGGCGCCGCCCTGGTGCGCGGGGGTCTGGCGGGCAGCGTGCTGGTGATCGGCGCGGACACCTTCTCCACGGTCGTGGACCCGGCCGACGAGATCGTCCGGCCGCTGTTCGGCGACGGTGCGGGAGCGGTGGTCCTGCGGGCCGGCGATCCCGGCGAGCCCGGCGCAGTGGGGCCGTTCGACCTGGGCAGCGACGGCGGCGGGCACGAGATGATCATCATGCCGGGCGGCGGCTCACGCCAGCGGGCCGGCGGCGCCCTGCCGGACCCGGCCGGCTCGTACATGACGATGCGGGGCCGGGAGGTCTTCGTCAACGCCGTGACCCGGATGACCGAGTCCTCGCGGGCGGTGCTCGCCCGCGCGGGCCGGGAGACGTCGGACGTGGACCGGGTGGTCGGCCATCAGGCGAACATCCGCATCCTGCGGACCATGGTCAGGCAGCTCGGACTGCCCGAGGACCGGCTGGTGAGCAACATCGACCGGGTCGGGAACACCTCGGCCGCCTCCATTCCGCTGGCCCTCGCCGACGGGGTCGCGTCCGGCCGGGTCGCGGCGGGGGAGTACGTGCTGCTGTCCGCCTTCGGGGCCGGGCTCACCTGGGGGTCGACCGTGCTGGAGTGGCCGGAGATCGCGCTGGACGAAGGGGAGACAAGCGTATGAGCACCATTGAGGAGCGCGTGCTGAAAGTGCTCGCCGAACGCTGCGAGGTGCCCCCGGACGCGTCCGCCGAGACCGCGCTCGCGTCGCTCGACCTGGACTCGCTGACGCTGCTGGAGGTCGGCTTCGGCCTCCAGAGCGAATTCCAGGCCCGGGTCGACGACGCGGTGGTGGCCGACGCGGAGACCGTGGGGGACCTGGTGCGCGCGGTGGAGTCCTGCGTGTCGGAGGCCTGACCGGGCGGAACGGACCGACAGGCCTGCCCCGCCCGGCTCCAGCGGCTCGCCGGGCCGGTTACCGGCCGGGGCGGGCGCCGTCCTGGCCGGCCGTAATGGGGTGCACGCGGTGCATGCGGCCGTCGTGGCGCTGTTCCTGCGGTGCCGGACGGAAGGCGTCGATGACATGGCATCGGTCGGATGGCGGGTGGGAGACGCGGCTCAGCACGATTGGCCTGCGAGCGCCGCTCTGAAATGCGCCGCGTAGGCGGCGTCGTCGAGGATGGCCAGGGCCGAGCGGGCGCCCCTGAGGAACTCGTGCCCCGCGGGGGTCAGCCGGACCACCCGGCTGGTGCGGAGCAGCAGTATCGTCGCGAGGTCCTTCTCCAGCCGGGCGATCTGCTGGCTCAGCGCGGGCTGGCTGATGTGCAGAAGCCGTGCGGCCCGGCCGAAGTGCAGTTCCTCGGCCAGACAGACGAAGGACCGCAGTCGGCTCAGTCCCATGTCGGCGGTGCGCCAGTCCAGCCCGCTCAGAGTTTTTCGGTCCTGGGGTAATGCGGCATTATTCATTCCCTATTTCTCCTCTGTGCGTATACGTGTCCATACGCCAGTCGCGAGCCGGGCCGTTCCGTGATGCCGGCGGCTGGCTGGCAGAACCGCGGGGGGAGCGGGTACGCGCCGATCCGGTGATCGCGTTGCTGCCCGCAGGCGGCATTTACTCCGGATTCGTGCGGTTTGAATCGCTTCCGCCAGCGGCTTTCCGCGGTGGCCTGGATGGCGCTTCGGTGCCCCCGTGGGCGGACATGCCGCGCCAGACGCTGCTGAGCCAGTGCCGCACCGTTTCTCCTTGCCCGTTGTGACGTTCCCACATAAGACCGAACGAACGTACACGTAATATCATTAAGTGTTCTTGGGGCAGAGTCAAGGGACGGAGTAGGGCTACCTCGCTGATGGAAGGCCGATAAACGATACTTCACCACCGCGCGAGCCGATTTCAAAGTGATCGCGGTGCGGGCCATTGGGTATCGGCAGGAGGTCTTTTTCCCGGTAAGTGGTGCAGAACTCCCACCCGGGCTGTGGGTTTTTCCCGGCGAGAGGCCGGGTGCCCGCATAGGCGAATGGGATTCGGCGCGGCCACGGGCGGTCCGCGGTCGTGGCCGCCGGGCAGGGCGCCGATTCGGGCGGTGATCCCTGCGGCGCGGTCCTTGGAATACCGGAATTGGCGGTACGCGGCAACCGGCGGCACTAACGCGTCGGGGGGGGGGGGGGGGGGGGGGGGGGCCGCCCGGGGGGGGGGGGGGGGTGGCCGGGCCGGGG
>NZ_JAJSYW010000017.1:0-4222 GCF_036815005.1 Streptomyces sp. IBSBF 2435
ACCCCTTCTACGTCGGCCTGGCGGTGCGGGCGCGGGCGCGGTGGGGGCGGCGGACCATGGGAGCGGACCCGCCGCTGTCAGCGGGGGTACCGCGCTCCGTGCCGTGTCGAAGCCGGCCCGGAGGTCACCCCGACCGATCTTCCTGAGGCACCCGGATGACGAGCGTGGCCCTGCTCGCCGCGCAACCGCGTGCCGGGCGGCGGCGCCCCGGCCCACTGGTCCGCTTGGCTGATCCTGGCCGGCCGCTGCGGCGCAGGTGTGTGGCGTACCCGGGCGCGGCGGGGGCGCGGAGAGACGCTTGGACCCCCATTGCGCCCACCTTCGGAGCTGTGATGAAGCGCACCCATGCGGCGGCCTCCTGTGCCGCCGTCACCCTGCTCACCTCGCTGCTGGCCGGCTGTTCCGGCAGCTCGACCTCGACGAGCGGCTCGTCCACCTCCAGCAGTTCCTCCGGCGGCGGCGACGAAGCCACCGCCGCGGCCGTCGCCAGCTCACAGCCCGGCCAGCCCACTGTGGCCACGAAGTCCGCGGGCAAGCTCGGCACCATCCTCGTGGACGCCAAGGGCCGCACCCTCTACCTCTTCGCGGCAGACTCGAAGAACAAGTCCACCTGCACCGGCGCCTGCGCCGTGGCCTGGCCGCCGCTGCTGACCACCAGCACCGCCAAGGCCGGCAGCGGCACCGACAAGAAGCTGCTGGGCACCGCCCCGCGCTCGGGCGGCGCCAAGGAGGTCAGCTACAACGGCCACCCGCTCTACTACTACGTCGGCGACACCAAGCCAGGCCAGACCAACGGCCAGGGCATCAACCAGTTCGGCGCCCTGTGGTACGTCGTGAACGCCAAGGGCAAGCAGGTCACGAGCTGACCGGGTCCCGCGCCAGCGCGCGACCGCCCCGCCGCAGCCCCGCGGTGCGCGCGGTGGCTGTCGTGCTCGGCATCCTGCTGCCGATCGCCGTCGGCCTCGGCATCTACTTCTTCGGCAGGCACCACACCCCCGACTACAACAACGGCCTGTACGGGCAGCACGGCACCGACGCGGTCGACCTCAAGGCCCGCCTCGGCAGCGCCCTGCTCTGCCTGGCCCTGATCCAGCTCGGCCTCGCCCTGTGGATGTACGGCCGGCTGCCCGGCCTGCGCGCCGCCCCACGCCCGGTCAGGATCGGCCACCGCGCCCTGGGCTTCTTCGCCTTCCTGTTCTCCCTGCCGATCGCCTGGCACTGCCTGGCCACCTACGGCGTCGAGACCAGCAGCCCGCGCGTGGCGATCCACTCCGTGGCCGGCTGCGCCTTCTACGGTGCCTTCGTCGCCAAGGTGCTGGTGGTCCACTCCCGCCGGCTGCCGGGCTGGCTGCTGCCGATCATGGGATCGCTGCTGGTCATCGGCATCGCCCTGCTCTGGTATACCGCAGGCCTGTGGGTGCTCAACGGCGACTCCGTGCCCGGCCTGTCCTCCACCTGACACACCGTCCCGCGGTCCTGCTGGTGCGCCGCCGTCCGGGGAACCGGGTACGGCGGTCGGCCCCGGCGCGGGACGGCTGCTCAGGCGCCCTCCGCCGCCAGATCCGCGAGCGCGTCCGGGTGCCGCGGGGTCCAGCCGAGTTCGCGCCGGGCACGGGCGCCGGTGAGCTGCTGGTCGAGGGCGAACGCCTCGGCCATCGGACCCATCCGCTCCACGGCCTGGTCGAGGGTGAGCCTTTCGACACCGCCGGGGTGGCCGGCCGCCACCGAGAGCGCCTGAACGATGTCGGCCAGCGGAATGTTCTGGTCGCTGACGCCGACGTAGACCGAGCCGGGGGTCGCGTCCAGGGCCAGCACGTACAGCTCGGCGAGGTCGTCGACGTGGACGAGCGCCCAGTGGCCGCCGCCGTCGCCGTCGCCGATCAGCGGGACCACCCCGGAGGCCCGGCCGGGTTCGGTGAAGAACGCCCTGGTCAGGTGGCCGCCGTTGCCGTAGACAAGGCCCGGCATGACGATCACGGGTCGTCCGCCGCGATCGGCGTCCGCCAGCACCTTCTCCTCGTTGGCCACCCGCCAGACGGTGATCTGCGGCGGAGCCTTCGGCGCGTCCTCGTCCACCACACCGCCGGTGTTGCCGTACACCCACACCCCGCCGGTGTGGACGTAGGCGCCGCGGCCGTCCAGCCCGGCCTGCAGGGCGCGCGCCGCGGCCAGGTCGACGGCCGCGGCGTCGGGACCGGTGCTCGCGCCGAGGTGGATCACGCCGTCGGCCTGCTCCGCGGCGCGGCGCAGGACCTCCGTGCCGGTCAGCTCTCCGCGGACGGGCGCGGCCCCCAGCGCGGCCACCGCGGCGGCGGAGGACTCGCTGCGCGCCAGTGCCGTGACGTCGTGGCCGGCGCGGACGAGTGCCGGAATCACGGACCTGCCGACGTAGCCGGAACCACTGGTGAGGAAGACACGCATGACGAACCCCTTCACAGATACCTGGAACAGCCGCGTTCGTCTCGCAGGGGAGCCGACCCTTTCCGCTGTCGGGCCCCGTGCGGGCACGCCCCAACACCTGATCACGGGCGTCGTCCGCATCGCCAACAGCTGACCGCCCCGCGACGGCGGCCGGGCGACCGGTCGCCGCCGGCCGGACCGGTCGAGACCCGCGCCTGCCGGCAGGAGGTGACGGTCAGCACGGGCTGGGCCGGCCTGGTCGCCACGTTCAGCGACCACCGGGCTCTCGCACCGGAGCGGCTGACGCGCCTTCAAGCGGTGCTGGACGAGGCGATCGAGGATCTCGGCGTCAGCATCGCCGTGTCGCACGGGGTGCGTGCCGCGTTCGTTACGCGTCGACAAGGTCAGGGCGCCGCCGTGCGGGCCGTGGTGAAGGCCAGCAGGAGTGCGGCCGTACGCGGCGGGTCTTCCACGATGGGGGTGTGGCCGGCGCCGGGGAGCACGTCGACCCTCGCGCCCGGCACCGCGTCGTACTCGGCGGCGGACGAGGGGCGCCATCTGCGGTCCTGGTCGCCGAAGATGACCTGGAGCGGCTTGCCGAGGGCCGTCAGCCGGTCGGGGATCGCCTGCCGGCTCAGATAGGCGACTGCCGCCTGCCCCGCGGCGGCGAGGGCCTGGTAGCTCATACCGCTGATGTCGTCCACGAAGGCTTGCGGGACGTCGTACCCGGCGCGGAAAGCGGTGCTCGCGATGCGGCGGATCTGCTCGTCGCCCGGCGGCCACCGCGAGGGGTCGATCGGGGCGGACGCCGGTGCGGTGAAGGCGGCCGGGCTGGGTCCGGTGTTGATCAGGACGAGTGCGGTCACCAGCTCGGGGCGCTGCTCGGCGAGAGCGGTCGCGGCGTAGCCGCCGCTGGAATGGCCGACGACGACGGCGTGTCCGACGCCGAGCCGGTCCAGCGCCTCGCCGAGCGTACGGCCCTGCTCGGGTATCCCGTAGCCGTGGCCGGCCGCCGGTGCGGACGACCGGCCGTGCCCGGGCAGGTCGATCCGGATGACGCGGTGGGACGGCGCGAGCAGCGGTACGAGCGCGTCCCACGAGCGGGTCGAGGAGGCGGATCCGTGGATGAGCAGCAGCGCGGGGGCGTCCCGAGGGCCGTCCTGGGTCACGTGGACGCCGCCAGCGTCCAGCGGAAGGACCGTGTCCTCAGCGGTCGGTGCGCCGCCGTCCGCGTGCGGTAGCCCGTCGGAAAGAGTCATGGGTCCACTGTGGCATCCGGGGTACGCGCGCGCGGCCGGCCGCGGCCGTTCCATGGTGCGAGGGGCACTCCGCGGGCGCCGGTCCTGGCGGTGAAGACGCCGCCGTCCGCGCAGGCGACCGCGCCCACCGTGCCCGCGAAGCCGTGTCCGCGCACGACCTCGACGCGTGTCCCGTCCCGGCCGTATCCGCCCTTCGAAGACCCGGCCCTCCTCGACGTCCACCCGCAGCAGGCGCTCGCGCGAAGCGTCCCAGAGCGGACCCTCCGCGAGCCGGAAGCCGCCGGTGAGCGCGGGCCGGGCGCGGAAGACCGGGAGGTGCGGGTCAGGCATCGGCGCATACGCTGCTGGCGCCTGGTTCACTCAGCCGTGACCGCATGCACGCTGCGGCGCTTGGCCGTTCCTTTCCGCCGATGGTGCGCGGTATGCCCAGAATGCGGCGAATGTCCGAAAATGCACGGTCACAGGGAGGGTGCACCGGGATGTCCGGCCCGCCCCCCCCGCGTTCTCGGCGGTGGGGGGCGGGCGGGTGGGGCGCCCGGATCCGCGTACCCGCGCAGGCCGCC
>NZ_JAJSYW010000017.1:4232-49357 GCF_036815005.1 Streptomyces sp. IBSBF 2435
GGGGGGGGGGGGGCCGGGCGCGGGGGGGGGGGGGGGGGGGGGGGCGCCCCCCGGGCGGGTGGTCAGCGGGGCGTGCGCGGGCGGCGGGCCGCGTCCAGGGCGCGGCGGACCCGGCCGCGGGCCTGGCGGCGCGGGCTGATGAGGATCAGGGTGGCGCGGGGCGCGACGGCCAGGGTGCCGCCCGCCTTGACCTCGGTCTCGTCGGCGGTCTCGGCACCTGCGGCGGTGTCCACGGCGACCTGCCACGCTTCCCCGAAGGCCCGGTCGGGGAGGGTGAACTCGACCGGCTCGTGGTGGCTGTTGAGCAGGACGAGGAAGGAGTCGTCCACGATCCGGCCGCCGCGCGGGTCGGGTTCGCTGATGGCCTCGCCGTTGAGGAAGAGGGCGACCGCGTGGGCGTCGTCGCGGTGCCAGTCGACCTCCGCCATGGTGCGGCCGCCCGGCGTGAACCACACCGCGTCCCCGAGCCCGGGTCCCGGGGTGTCGCCGCGCAGGAAGCGGCGGCGCCGGAAGACCGGGTGGTCGCGCCGCAGGGTGATCAGCCGCCTGGTGAAGTCCAGCAGTTCGCTCTGCGCGGCGTCGAAGTCCCAGTGGGTCCAGGACAGTTCGTTGTCCTGGCAGTAGGCGTTGTTGTTGCCGTGCTGCGTACGGCCGAATTCGTCGCCGTGGCTGATCATCGGGACGCCCTGCGATATCAGCAGGGTGGTGAGCAGATTGCGCTGCTGGCGGGCCCGCAGGTCCAGCACGTCCTGGTCGTCGGTCTCGCCCTCGGCGCCGCAGTTCCAGGACCGGTTGTGGCTCTCCCCGTCGCGGTTGTCCTCGCCGTTGGCCTCGTTGTGCTTGTCGTTGTACGACACCAGGTCGCGCAGGGTGAAACCGTCGTGGCAGGTCACGAAGTTGACGCCGGCCCGGGGCCGGCGGCTGTCGTCCTGGTAGAGGTCGGAGGAACCGGTCAGCCGGGAGGCCAGGTCGGGCAGCGTGGAATTCTCGCCGCGCCAGAAGTCGCGCACGGTGTCCCGGTAGCGGCCGTTCCACTCGCTCCACAGCGGCGGGAAGTTGCCCACCTGGTAGCCGCCCTCGCCGACGTCCCACGGCTCGGCGATCAGCTTGACCCGGCTGACCACCGGGTCCTGCTGGACCAGGTCGAAGAACGCCGACAGCCGGTCCACCTCGTGGAACTGCCGGGCCAGCGTGGCCGCCAGGTCGAAGCGGAAGCCGTCCACGTGCATCTCGGTGACCCAGTAGCGCAGGCTGTCCATGATCAGCTGCAGCGCGTGCGGGCTGCGCATCAGCAGCGAGTTGCCGGTGCCCGTGGTGTCGAAGTAGTGCGCCGGGTCGTCGTCCACCAGCCGGTAGTAGGAGGCGTTGTCGATGCCGCGCATCGACAGGGTCGGACCGAGGTGGTTGCCCTCCGCGGTGTGGTTGTAGACCACGTCGAGGATCACTTCGACGCCGGCCGCGTGCAGGGCCTTGACCATCGACTTGAACTCGGTGACCTGCCCGCCCCGGCCGCCGGCCGAGGAGTAGCCGTTGTGCGGGGCGAAGAAGCCGATGGTGTTGTAGCCCCAGTAGTTGCGCAGCCCGCGGTCCAGCAGGTGGCCGTCCTGGACGAACTGGTGCACCGGCATCAGCTCGACCGTGGTCACGCCGAGCCCGGTCAGGTGGTCGAGCACCGCCGGGTGTGCCAGGCCCGCGTAGCTGCCGCGCAGGTGCCGCGGCAACAGCGGGTGCAGCTGGGTCAGGCCTTTGACGTGCGCCTCGTAGATCACCGACTCGTGGTAGGAGTGGCCCGGCGGCCGGTCGTCACCCCAGTCGAAGGCCGGGTCGGTCACCACGGACAGCATCGTGTGGCGCAGGCTGTCCGCGGTGTTCTGGCCCTCCGGGTCGCCGAAGGGGTAGCCGAACAGCGACTCGTGGCCGTCGGCCTGGCCGTCGATGGCCTTCGCGTACGGGTCGAGCAGCAGCTTGGCCGGGTTGCAGCGGTGCCCGTGCCACGGCTCGTAGGGGCCGTGCACCCGGTAGCCGTACCGCTGCCCGGGGCCGACCCCGGGCAGGTAGGCGTGCCAGATGAAGCCGTCGACCTCCGTCAGCTGCACGCGCCGCTCGCGCCGGCCGTGGTCGATCAGGCACAGCTCGACCTTGTCCGCTGCTTCCGAGAACAGCGCGAAATTCGTTCCCGAGCCGTCATACGTCGCCCCCAGCGGATACGCGCGACCGGTCCACTTCTGCATTCCTGCCCCCCTTCACCGGCCACCCACCGCGGCCCCAGCGCCGTCTACCCCGTGCCCCGCCGGCTAGCCCCGCCGGCGGCCATGCGCTGCGCCCGGCTCCGGAATCCGCGTGGCAGGCGGCGGGCGCGCCATAGACTTCGCTGCCATGCGCATAGCACGTACATCTCCTGGCGGCTCCGTTCCTGTCCGCGTCACCGCGATGGGCGCCGCCACGGCCGCCGCGCTCCTCGTCGCGGGCTGCTCGTCGGGCTCCGGGGGCGGCGGGTCGACGTCGTTGAAGGCACTGGGGCATCTGCGGGCCGACGCCAACGCCTCGAAGACGGTGACGTACCTCGACAGCGCCCGGGTACGGAAGCTGGGCGCGGCCGACCCGAAGCGCTTCAGCAGCGTCGGGCAGCCGGGCAGCGGGCTGCTGGGCGGCTACGAGCCCGCGCCGTGGGGGCCGAGCGTGACGGCGGCCCGGATCGACACCGCGGTCGATTCCAACGTCTCGGGCCACTGGGACGGTTCGTTCGACACGGCGGCCATCACCGCGTCGCTGAAGAAGAACGGCTACACCTCGCTCGACCAGGACGGCGAGCAGGTCTGGAAGCCGGCGGACGGCGATTCGGGGCCGAGGTTCGTGTTCTCCAGGAGCGAGATCCGGTACGCCACGGGGTCCACGCCGTTCTCCGCGGTCGACCCCGGCCACGACGACTCGCTGGCCGGCCAGCAGGACTACCGCGTCGTCGCGGACTGCCTCGGCGACGTGTACCGCGCCGACTTCAACGCCCTGACCGCCGCCAAGCCGGTCCGGCTGTCCGCCCTGGGCCAGCAGGCGGACGACGCGGGCAAGAACACCGAGGTGCTGTGCGTGGCGGTCAAGGACCGGGCGACCGCCGACCGCCTGGCGGACACGCTCCGCACGGTCGTCAAGGACCAGGCACCGAGGTTCGCCGGCACGGCGGTGACCGTGGACAAGGGCGACCACCCCGTGGTGCGCGCGAGCGTCCCCGACACCTCGGCCCAGCGCCCTGGCCGGCTGTTCCTGACCGACATGCAGCTGTGGCTGGCCGTCGGCAGGATGTGACACCGCCGACGCGGAGCGGACTGTCCGCACGGGTCCCCCGGCGCCCGCGCTTCGGGCCGGCTTTCGCATTACCCTGGCGGCTGTCCGACGATGTTATCCGCAGACCTTCACACCGCCAGGGGACCGCGTGGCCGTTCACGGACAGACAGCCGGGGCACCGGACCTGGACGAGCTGCGCCGGCGGGCCGCCGCGGCCGGCGTACCGCAGCGCGACGAGGGGCTGGTCGTCTGCGAGAACCTGGTGCGGATCTTCCAGACCGGGGGCGTCGAGGTACAGGCCCTGCAAGGGCTTGACCTGGCCGTCTCCCAGGGCGAGATGATCGCGGTGATCGGCGCCTCGGGCTCCGGGAAATCCACCCTGCTGGGCATACTCTCCGGGCAGGACGTGCCCACCGCGGGATCCGCCGAGGTCGCGGGACACGACCTGCTGGCGATGAAGCGCCGCGACCGGCTGGACTACCGGCGCTCCACCGTGGGCTTCGTCTGGCAGCAGACCGCCCGCAACCTGCTGCCCTACCTCACCGCGGCCGAGAACGTGATGCTGCCGATGACCTACACCGGGATCAGGCGCTCCCGGCGCCGCGCCCGCGCCGGGGAACTGCTCGACCTGCTCGGCGTCGGCCACTGCGCGGACCGCGACCCCGACCAGCTCTCCGGCGGCGAGCAGCAGCGGGTCGCGATCGCCGTGGCCAACGCCAACGAGCCCAAGGTGCTGTTCGCCGACGAGCCCACCGGCGAACTCGACACCGCCACCAGCGACGAGATCTTCGCCGCGCTGCGCCAGGCCAACGGGGAGCTGGGCGTCACCGTGATCGTGGTCACCCACGACGCGCTGGTCTCCGAGCAGGTCCAGCGCACCGTGCGGATCCGCAACGGCCGCACTTCGACCGAGGTGCTGCGCCGGGTCGCCACCGACGAGGACGGCGTCGAGGCCCTCACGGCCGAGGAGTACGCGGTGCTGGACCGCAACGGGCGGCTTCAGCTGCCGGGCGAGTTCACCGCGCAGCTGCACATGCGCAAGCGGGTGCGGCTGGCCCTGGAGGCCGACCACATCGGCGTATGGCCCGACGCCGCCGCGCGGCAGGCGAAGTCCGACGCGGAGGGCGCCGCAGCGGACAGCGACGACACGTAGCCGTACCGGCGCCTTCACCCGAGGCGCAGGACGGCTCCCAGGCGGCGCCTGCGGGCGAGGACGGTTTCCGTTGCCGCGGCGGCGAGCACCAGCAGGACCACGCCGATGACGAGGGCGAGCGTGAGGCCGTAGTCGGTCCGCAGCGCCGGCTGGGCCGGGCCGCCGGTGAACTGGCGCAGATTCAGCGTCCCGGCCATGAGCCGCGGTTCGAGCAGGCCGAGCAGGGTGCCGCCGACCGCTGCGGCCCCGGCGAGCGGGAGCAGTTGCAGGAAGTGCACCGCCCCGGCCTCTGTGCCGCCCAGTCCCAGCGTGCGCAGGAACGAGGTCGTACGGCTGCGTTCGTGAGAGGTGAGGACGAGTTCCAGGGCGACGGCCAGCAGGCCCGACAGGGCGGCCAGCAGCGAACAGACGGCGTAGACGGTGTCGATGCCCCGGGTCAGGCCGTCCTCGCGCAGGGCGCTCAGCGTCTGGGAGCGGGTCCGGACCTGCGCCAGCGGCCCGAGCGCCCTGGCCGCCGCCGACCGGAGCGCCGCGGCCCTGCTGGTGGCGGGGCCTTCGCCCCGGAGCAGCAGGACGGTGCTTCCCGCGGACTGCCGCGGCATCAGGTGCTCTGCGGCGGCGGCGGTGATCAGGATCGGCGTCCCTGCGGGGATCCGCGCCGTGACCGGCCCGAGCAGCGGGTCCCGCAGCTCCGCCGCGGTGAGGGTGCCGACAGGTTTGAGGGTCAGGTGCACGAGGGGACCGCCGCGGTCCTGAACGGTGGAGGTGAAGCCGCCGGTGTGCTCGCGGGCGCGCAGGCCGGGCGATATGACGGACGGGAGGGGGGCGTCCGCGGCGGCCGGTGCCGGCGGCGGGGTGCCCAGTGCGGACAGCAGTGCGCCGGCCAGCGGCGACGCCGGGGCGATGGCGGCCAGTTGCCGGGGGTCCACGGTGATCACCGCGACCGGGGAGATCACCGCGCCGTCGGACTGTCCCACCAGGTCCAGCGTGTGCAGCTGCTGGAGGGCGGTGCGGATCCCGGTCGTGCCGGTCAGCGCGCCCGGTGCCGGCGTCGTGGTCTCGGCGGTGGTCGCGCCCGCGTCGGCGCCGGTGCTCCAGGCCGCGCCCGCGGCCAGGCCGTCATCGATCGTACGCTGCACGAGGCCGCCGAAGACGGCCGTGCCCAGTGTCAGGACCAGGACGAACAGGGCCAGTCCGGTCGCCGGGGCGTCGTGCGCGGCCCGGGCCGCTCCGATGAAGCCCACCGCCCCCCTGCCGCGACGGGCCCGGCGCAGCAGGAGCCGCAGGAGCAGCGGGTAGATCCGCAGCGCGAGCAGCACGACGGCCAGCGCCACCACGGCCGGCACCGTGCCCAGTATCCAGTCGGGTCCCTGCGAGCGCAGCGCGGCCACACCCGCGACCGCCGCCAGCAGCACCGTCGCCTCCAGGACCACCCGCCGGCCGACGAGGGTCCGGCGCGAGCGCCGGAGCCGTCCTGGCCTGGCCGGCTCGCGGACCGCGAGCCAGGTCATCAGCGGCACCGTCAGCGCCACCGTCGCGGCGGCGAGGACGGCGACCAGCGGCTGCGGCGACCCGGAGGTCCCGGTGGGAGCGAGGTGCAGGCCGCCCGCCCAGCCCAGCTGGGCTGCGACCAGCACTACCGGCCATGCCATGGCGCTGCGCAGCAGGACCAGCCGCACCGTGGACGCGCCCCGCGCGCGCTGCAGCCGCAGGTGCCTCCTTCTGCGGCGCAGCAGCAGCCGCACCGCGACCGCGGTGGTGGCCAGCGCCACGGCGGCCAGCGAGTCGACGGCGAAGGCCGCGAGCCCGCGGGCCTGCCGGTCCTGCGCGGTGAAGGTGTCGAGGAGCGGCGTCAGCGAGTCGGTCACCACGAGGGGGCCGGTGGCCTGGCTGCCGACCCGGCAGCTGACGTCGCCGGTATAGACGTCGGCTCCTTGGCACAGGTCCGCGTTCAGGTCCGCGCCGAAGTGGGACAGGGACCCGGTCAGCGCGCGGGCCTCGTCCAGCGCCGCCTGGCGCAGGTCGGCCCGCAGCTGCCAGGTCACCAGCGGACCCGGCACCCCGGCGTGGGCCAGCAGGTCGGCGGCGTCGGTGCCGACCAGGCCGCGTGCGGCGAGAACGGTGCCGGCGGATCGCTGCTCCGGATAGCGCGACGGCTGGGCCAGCGTCGGCTGGCCGCTCCAGAAGTCGTCGGTCCCGGTCACCTCGCTGAACACCCCGCTCACCACGAGCACCGCCCGGGGAGGCGCCTGCTGCATGCCGGGCACCGGGTCGAATTCGAGGGTGAGCCGGCTGCCGTCCCGCACTCCCAGCGCCTGCGCGGTGGTCTGCGACAGCCCGATCTGCGGCGCCGTGCCCGGCGGCGTACGGTCGGCCGGCGCGTGGCCGCTGGCGTAGCGCAGATGGGCCTGCGCGCTCGGCAGGTGGCTGAGCGACAGCTTGGTGCTGGTGATCCCGCGCCCCGGCGGGAGCGGCGAGGCCAGTGACGCCTTGTTGTAGTCGTAGCCGCCGCTGCCGGCGAAGGTGAGGTGCCGCGCCGCGGAGCCGCCGAGCCGGTCGTCGAGACCGCGGCCGTCGCTGAGCAGGGTGGCCATGGCCACGCTGGGCGATTCGGTGTCGAAGACCTCGGGCACGGTACTCAGGGTGACCAGGGGGACCTGGCTCTGCGCGGCGGCGACCCGTTGCCGCAGCGCCCGGTCCTCCTGGCGGCCCGCGACCGCGGGGGCCCAGGCGCACAGTCCCGCCAGTATCAGGGCCAGCGCCGCCAGGCAGACGAGCAGCGGCAGATCGCCCCGGGCCTCTTTGCGTATCAGACGCAGCGTCATCGCCGCGCCCGTCCCGGAAGGTCGTGTCACCGTCCGCCCCTTCCGGTCGTGTGCGGATGCGCGGCCGTCTCCGGGTGCCCGGTCCTGTCCGGGTGCCCGGCCGTGTCCGGGTGCCCGGCCGTGTCCGGGTGCCCGGCCGTCTCCGGGTGCCCGGCCGTCTCCGGGTGGGCGGTCGTGTCCGGCTGCCGGTCCTGTCCGAGAGCGCGGTCACGTCCGGGCGCGCGGTCCTGTCCGGGTGCCCGGTCCTGTCCGGGTGCCCGGTCCTGTCCGGGTGCCCGGTCGCGTCCGGGTGTGCGCCTCAACGGTCTTCCCCCGCTCGCAGGACGCGTACGAGGTCCACCCGGGCCAGCAGCCGGGCCAGCGCCAGCACGACCGCGCTGATGGCGAGCGCGGTCGCCACCGCGGTCACCGCCACGGTGCCCCACGGCACGACCACGGGCAGCGGCGGATACGGGGCCTTCCCGCTGTCGTCCACGGTGACCAGTGGCAGCACCGCCGACGCCAGGGCCATGCCCATCAGCGCTCCCGGGACCACCGCGAACAGGGCCAGGCTCAGTTGCTCCGCGCCCAGCAGCGCGGACAGTCGCCGGGAGCGGACGCCGATCGCCCGCAGCAGGGCGAATTCCTTGCGGCGCTGCCGGGTGGAGATCACCGCGTGGACGGTGAAGGCGATGACCGCGAAGCAGGGGGCCAGATACCGGACCAGTTCCAGCACCCGGCGCAGCCCGCTGCGGAACGGGTCGGACTGAAGTGCCTCGGCGGTGCCCGCCGTGCTGGTCACCCGGCCGAGCGCGGGCTGCGCCCGGGCGGCGGCAGCGGTGCGCGCGCTGTCGGCGCTGCTGATCCACCAGAAGTCGGGATCCTGCTGGAGGGCGCCGGCAAGGGTCACCGCGCTGGCGAGCTGGCGCTGGTCGGCGATCAAGTGCCCCTGCCCGTGCCCCAGTCCGCGCAGCGAGTCGACCAGGCCGACGATCCTGGCGGGCACCGGGTCGCCGGGGCCGAGGTCCAAGGTGGTGGTGCTGCCCACGGCGAGGTGGGCGTCGCGCAGCACCTGGGCGTCGGCGCGCACCGGGAGCGGGGCCGGCCCGCCGACCGGGCTCGCCGCGAACCGCACCTGGCCGCCGGGCTGGGTTTCGGCGGCCTCGGTGTCGGCGGGGTCGCCGTCGACCGGCTGGGGGTCCCGCAGGCCGGTGCTGATGGTGGCCCTCAGCACATCGGGGCCGCCGGGGCGAACCGCGCACACGCCCGGGACGCCGAGACCGTAGTTGTATCCGCTGGAGGTGTCGCCCTTGCAGGCCTGCGCGGTGGCGTCCGCGGCGTGGTCGGTGCGGTCGGCCCACACCTGCCCGCCGGGCAGGCCGGCGGCCCAGCTGTCCGCGGTGCCGCGTGAGCCGACCCGGATCAGGTCCAGGTCCAGAAGGGCGGGACGCACGTTCGGCTGCGGCACGACGTTGAGGGCGGTCACCGTCAGCGGGTACGCGCGCGGGTGGCCGCCGCTCAGCGCGACGTCCAGGGGGACCACGACCGTGTGCCTGGCTCCGTCTGCGGCGGGCAGGACGGCGGTCACGGTGCTGTCCAGGCCGGCGGCGTCCTGCACGGTCAGTTGCAGCCGCGGTGCCGCGGTGCTGCCGTCGCTGCGCAGCCTCTCGTCCAGCAGCAGCGCGGTCGGACGTCCGGGGAAGGTGATCCCGAAGGGAGCCGGCGCGGGTGTGCGGGGGGCGGGACCGGCGATGGTGCCGACCAGGTTCTCGGTGGCCCCGCCGGGCAGGTTCGCCGTCGTCCCGGTCACCGGCGCCACGGCCGTCACCGCGGGCAGCGCGCGATAGGCGGCGATCAGCACCGCCGTGGGGTAGCTGTCCTGCTTGCCCGGGTCGATCCTGACGTCCGCGCCGACCGTGAAGGCGGCCTGCACGGAGGCGAGGCCGCCGAGGCAGGCCAGCGCGGTGGTGGCGAAGGCGCTCACGGACACGGCCAGGCACATCAGCACCACCGGGCCGGCGTTGCGCGCGGCACGCCGGCTCAGCTGCCACCCGGCCAGCGCGACGACCAGGCCTCTGCTGCGGCGGCCGACCGCGTCCAGCAGCCGGGAGGTCAGCGGCAGCAGCCGCAGCAGCAGGAGCGCGGCGGCCCCGCTCGCCAGGGCCGGGACGAAGACCAGCACCGGGTCCACGGACACCGCGCCGCCGAGCCCGCCGCCCGCGAGCCGGCCGGCGATCAGCGAGTGGTGCCGCCGCAGCTCCAGATACCCCAGCACCGCGACGGCCAGCAGCGCCAGATCGGCGCCGAGCCGCTGCGCGGCGGCGGCCCGCGCGCCCCGGACCGCCTGTACCCGCGGCGTCGGCAGCACGGGCAGCAGCACCGCCCCGGCGTGCACCAGCAGGGTCAGGCCCACCGCCGCCCAGGCGTCACGGCCGGGGCCGCCGGGATGCAGCAGCCGGGCCACGTACGGTGCGGCGAGGGCGGCGGGCACGCCGGTGAGTGCCCATTCGACCGTCGCGCCGCGCAGCAGCCGCGGGGTGCCGGAGCCCCTGGCCTGCTGCAGGGCGAAGTCACCGCGCCGCCGCTCGGTCATCTGACGGGCGGCCAGTACCAGGGCGGCGAGGGCGAGGGCGGCCAGCATCACGCTCGGCAGGTACAGCGCGGACCGGGCCGCCACGGTCGGCACCGCCAGGGCGTCGATCGCGCCCGGGAGTCCTGAGGTCGCGGCCAGGTCGTCCAGCGACGGCTGCCGCCCGCGGAAGACCGACACGGCGGTCCGGCTGCCGGTGAAGTTGCGGACCCGGTCGCGCAGGCCCGGCAGGCTCCCCGCGTCGAGCCGGTCGAAGTCGGGCAGCACGCTCCAGCGGGCCGTCAGCTGGCCGTTGAGGACAGCGCTTCCGTTCAGGGCCGCGGGTGAGACCACCAGCAGTTCCTGGCTGGCGGTCTCACCGTCGGTCAGGTCCCCGGCCATGGCGGACCAGAAGCCGACGGCGCCGGCCGCGCGGAAGACGCCGGTGATCCGGACGGTCATGCCGCGGCTGAAGGCGTCCTGCACCTGGAGGCGGGACCCGGGCGCGAGCCCGAGGCGCTGGGCCAGTTGCTGCGGTACCGCGGCATCCACCGGGGCGGTGGAACCGGTGGCGACGCGGACAGCGGGCAGGGAGGTGAAGGCACCGGCAGGGGCGTCCGCCGTACGGTCGGGCCAGTGTCCGGCGACCAACTGCCCGAATCCGCCCGCGTCCTGCACGGCGACCGGGTGCAGCCCGCTGCCGCCGGGACCGCGCGGCGCGCCCGCGGCTCCGTCGATGCTCGTCACCGAGACCGGCGAGGTGCCCAGCAGTCCCACGTAGGTGCGCTGCGGCACCCCGGCGAAGACCTCGGCGCCGGCGGCCCGGACGCCCTGATCGGCCGCCGCCATTCCCCCGGCCCGGTAGGAGGCGTTGACCGACACCTGCGTGTCGAGGTCGGCCGCCAGCCGCCGTACGGTCTCGGACTGGACCGAACCGCCCGCCAGCGCGGCCAGGGCGGACAGCGCCGTCGCGCACAGCAGTACGGTCGCCGCGACGGCGGCCAGGACCAGGCCGTGCTGGGTCGAGCGTCTGGCGACGGCGGGAAGGCGCCGCCGGGGCCGGTGCGGAACCCCCGGCCGACGCCGCGCCGAAGACCGAAAAGCCGTGGCGACCACATGAACCCCCGCGATATCGAACATGTGACGGCACGGCGCGTCACAGTCCTACCAGGGGTGGAGCGGGCGGCGCAAGAAACCCGGTCACGCACCGGTCGCAGCCGGCGCCGGCACGGCCAGGACCGGCCGGCAGCCGCGCCGCGCTCAGCCGGTGAGTTCGGCGTACGCGGTGACCTTGTCGATCCGGCCGCGCACCAGCAACTCCCCCTCCACCGCGTTGCGCTCGCCGAACTCCGCCGCCCGGTCCTCACCCATGTAGCGCGCGCCGATCCGGGTCGCCCAGGTCCGCAGTTCCGCCAGGTCCTCGATCAGCTCGGCCGTGCACTCCAGCAGCACGAAGGAGTACGGGGGCTCCTGGTCGTCCACGCACAGCGCGAAATGCGGGTCGCGGCTCAGCGCCCGGCCCTTGACCGAGGTCGCGCCGGTGTTGAGGACCACGTGCACGTCGTCCGGGTCGCTGTCGTCCACCAGGAACCAGACGGGCGTCACATGCGGACGGCCGTCCTTGCGCTGGACGGCGAGCTTGCCGGTGCGGGTGCCGGTCGACGCGAAAGTACGCCACTGGGTGGCGGTCATCTGTTCCATGACCGCCAGATTAGGGGCTTTCCGGGCGCCTGCCGTGGATCGGCGTGCCGCGTCGGACCGGCATGGCGCGCCGGACCGGTGCCGGATCGGACCGGTGCGTCGGTCACGGCGGCACCGCTCCCAGCACGTCGCCCAGGCCCGCCGACGGCCCGGCGCTCACGAACGCGTCGAGGAAGGCGGTGAGGCGGTCCCGGTGGCCGTCGATCTCGTCCCGCGCGTACACCGCGGGGTTCGCGTCGATGTCGACGACGAGGGTCGCCTCCCCGGACTCCCCCGCTTCCCCCGACGCTCCCCGGGCCTCGTAGACCGCCAGGGACAGGTCGTCGATCGGGCCGGTGCTGAGGTTCCTGGCGAAACCGCGCACCCCGGCGAAGTCGAACTCCCGGGCGAACGGCATGAGGTTGACCAGCGGCCCGTACAGAGGGCCGGGCCTCCCGGTCGCACGCAGGTGCCGGCGCATGTCCTCCTGGCGGAAGCGCTGGTGCCGCAGCACCCGGCTCATGGCGTCGCCCACCTGCTCGGCGTAGTTCCCGACGGTCCCGGAAGGGCGGACGTCCAGACGCAGCGGAAGGATGTTGGAGATCATGCCGGGGACGCCGGCCGCGCCGATCCCGGAGCGGCCCGAGGAGAAGAGGCCGAGGACGACCTCCTCGGCCTCGCGGACCGCGCCGAGGTAGGCGGCGGCGCAGGCGGTGACGAGGACCGGCCAGCTCGTCCCCAGGTCCAGCTCCGCCCGGGTGATCCGGCGGAACAGGCCGGGCGGCAGCACCGCGGACGAGCGCAGGAAGGTCTCCGACGCCGGGGCCGGCGGCGCGGCGGACAGCAGGACAGGGCGGGGCTGCGCGGCCAGCTGCCCGGTCCAGAAGGCCCGGTCCGCGCGGAAGCGGTCGGAGCGGCGGTAGGCCGCCTCGTCCGCGACCAGTTCCGCCAGCGGCGGGAAGGCGGGGCCGCGGCCGGCGCCCGCGGTGGTCAGCGCCGTGTAGAGGGCGGCGGTCCTGCGGGTCAGCAGGGCGAGGCTGAAGGCGTCCACGAGGAGCGTGTGCACGCGCTGGTACCAGATGTGGTGCCGGTCCCCCAGCCGCAGGAGCAGGTGGCCGGCCAGCGGGCCGGCGGCGATGTCGACCTTCCGTCCGAGGTCGTCCCGCATCCGGTCCAGGGCCTCGCGCCGCGGATCGGCGTGGGAGCGGAGGTCCGCCGTCCGCAGCGGCGCGCCCGCCTGCGCCCTGACGACCTGGCGCGGCCCGTCCGGCGTTTCCGCGAACCCGGCCCTGAGCGCCTCCGCCTCCTCGGCCACCTGGCGCAGGGCCAGCGAGAACGCGGGGACGTCCAGGTCGCCGAACAGCTCCAGGTACTCCGCGGAGTTGAACGACGGGCTGCCGGGTTCTGCCGCCATGTCCGCCCAGATGCCGCGCTGGGCGCCGGTCAGCCCCAGGGTCTCCGCCGGCCTGCCCCGCACTGCGCCCCCTCGTTGCCGCTCGTCGCCGGTTGTCGCCGCGGGGCCGGACACGACACGTACGTCCCCGGCCCCGCGGAAGGATGGGAGGACCGCCGGGCGTCAGAACTCCAGCAGGTTCTCGCGCAGCGTCGCCCCGGGCGTGTACGCCGACCGGGTCAGGCCGCGGCGCTGCAAGGCCGGGACGAGTCCGTCGGTGACCTCGGCGACGTAGCGGCGGTTCATCCGCAGCAGGGGCGTCGTGAGGATGAACCCGTCGCCGCCGACCTCGTCCATCACCTCGCCCATGCGGTCCGCGACCTGGTCGGGGGTGCCGACCAGCTCCACGGAGGACACCAGCCCGCCGGCGCCGTCCATCACCAGCTCGCGCAGCGTCTTGTCGGTCCCCCACTGCTGGAATTTGTCCAGGGTGCCCTGCTCGCCGTTGGTCTCCAGCCTGTACGGCAGCGGCTTGTCGACGTCGAACTGCGCGAAGTCGATCTCGGTGAGGGCGGACATCTGGGCGAGGATGTCCCTGATGAACTGGGGCGAGGAGACGGTCCTGGCCTGCTTCTGGCGGGCGTCCTCCTCCGTGTCGCCCAGGGTCGGGGTCACGCAGAACAGCACCCTGATTCCGGCGGGGTCGCGGCCCAGCCTCCTGGCCCGGTCGTGGATGTCGTCGCGGAAGGCCTTCATGCTCTCCGGGCCGTTGGCGATGGCGATGATCGAGTCGGCGTTGCGGGCGGCGAAGTCCCGGCCCGCGGGAGAGGCGCCGGCCTGGACGAACGCGGGGCGGTGCTGGGGCGAGGGCACGGTGTTCAGCGGGCCGCGCACCTGGAAGTACTCGCCCTTGAAGTTGATCGGGCGGACCTTGGTGTGGTCGGCGTAGACCCCCTTGTCCCGGTCGAGCACGACCGCGTCCTTGTCCCAGGAGGCGAACAGCTGCTTGACCACCTCGACGTACTCGTCCGCCATCGCGTAGCGGACGTCGCGCGGCGGCAGCTTGTCCATGCCGAAGTTCTGGGCGGCCAGGTCCTCGGCGCTGGTGACGATGTTCCAGCCGTAGCGCCCGCCGAGCATGCTGTCCATGGTGGAGGCCAGGCGCGCGGTCATGAACGGCGGATAGGCCAGCGTGGACAGCGTGGTGACGATGCCGAGGTGCGAGGTGGCCAGCCCCATGGCGACGGCGAGCGGGACGGGGTCGTGCTTGGGCACGATCATCGCCTGCGTGAGCGCCGCCTCCCGCGAACCGCCGTAGCTCTCGGGCACCATGAGCTTGTCCTCGACGATGACGAAGTCGAAACAGGCCCGCTCCAGCGCCTGGGCCACACCGGTGTGGAACGCGCCGTCCCAGGGCGAGCCGCCGGTGCCGAACGGGCCGCGCCACTCGTCCGCGGCGAAGTCGAAGATGAAGGCCAGATGGAATTTACGCGTCACGGCTGCGTCCCTTCTGTAGTGGCGGCCGCCCGGCGGGTCCCGTCCCGTCCGCCGCGCGCCCGCAGGAGCCCGGCGCCTTCGCGCACCATGGCCACCGCCTCGTCGGTCACATGGCGGAAGAGCTTCTCGCCCAGCTCGGCGCTCGATCCCGAGGTCGGCGACAGGACGCCGTCGGTGCTGATCAGGTCCACGTCGACGGGGTGGAGGTACACCCCGGCGCGCGGCGGGGTGTCGTGGTCCGGCCGCAGGTCGGTGACCAGGTCCGGCCGCAGATGGAGCATCAGGCTCGTCTCGGTCACCCCCGCGTGCTCCGCGTGCCAGCCGGGGAAGGCGTCGGTCTCGGCGGCGATCCAGGACTCCTGCACCAGGCTCCACCAGCTGAAGGCGAAGACCTCCTTGCCGTCGAGCAGGCCCTCCTGGCGCACCTGGTCGAGCGCCTCGAAGATGTACGGCTCGTTCTCGAAGTGCCCGTTCACCACGACCAGCCGGGCCATCGGCAGGCCCAGCAGCGACCGCAGCGCCTCGCGCAGGAACCGGACCAGGGTGTCCCCGCCGACGTACACGGTGCCGGGGAAGGACAGTCCACCGCCGCTCTGCGGCAGCGACCGCGCGGCGATCGACTGCACCGGCAGGGTGAACCCGCCCAGTTCGCCGGCAATCTCGCGGGCGAACTCCTCGGCGAGCACGGCGTCGACGGACAGCGGCAGGTGCGGGCCGTGCTGCTCGGTGGCCCCGATGGGCCAGACGACGGTCCGGCCGGTCACCCGGTCGGTGATCCGGGCACTGGTGAGGTCGGCGAGCGGCCCGGCCATCAGGTCGCCACCTCCATCGTCGGGGTGATGGCGGGGGCCGCCCCCGACAGGACGTCGCCGGTCTCGGCGACGATCCGCTCCAAGGTGCCGTACATGTCGGTGTGCAGCGCCGTGTACACCTGCGCCACGTCCGCGCCGGCGTTCAGGTAGTCCGCCACGTCACGGCCGGAGCCGACGCCGCCGCAGCCCATGACGGGCAGGTCGAACCCGCGCTTGCGCAAGCGCCAGATGGCCGCGAGCACCAGCGGCTTGATGCCGGGACCCGAGTAGCCGTAGGTGCCGCCGAGTTCCAGCTCGCCGGTCAGCGGGGACACCGCCGCGCCGGGGATGGTGTCGCTCATGGTGATGGCGTCCGCGCCGCCGGCGACCGCGGCCCGCACCCGCTCCTCCAGGGCGTCGCCGACGGCCACCTTGACCGAGAAGGGCAGCGCGACCCTGCTGCGGGTCTCTGCGGTGTACGCGAACACCCGCTCGGGGTCGTCGTCCCCGAAGCCGGTCTCGTCGTTGAGGCACGAGATGCCCAGTTCCAGCGCCCGGCAGCCGGTGCGCTCGACCTCCCGCGCCAGCTCGCCCAGCTCCACCGGCGTGTCGGCGTGGAGGGAGGCGATGACCGGCAGCCCCTCCTGCGCACAGGAGCGCAGGACCCGCAGCCAGTGGTCGACGGGGCGTTTGGAGTACGTGGTGCTGTTCAGCATGCCGATGGGCAGCCGCAGGATCCGCTCGTCCAGCCCCTGCGGAGGGCTGGGGTGGATGGTCTTGGTGACCACGGCTCCCGCGCCCGAGGCCAGCAGTCTGCGGATGTTGCGCTCCTGGTCGGTCAGGAGTCCGGATCCGACGACCACCGGATTCTTGATGCGCAGGCCCAGGATGGGAAAGTCGGGCACGTGGCTCTCCCTCGAAAGAGGACGGGGTGCGAGTGGGGGGCGGCCGGGCGGCTAGGCGGACCTGACGGCGTCCTCCTGCTGGTCCAGGGCCGCGAGGACGGTTTCGATCAGCAGCCCGGGCTTCTCGTTGAACTCGTCGAAGCCGATGGCCCGTACCGAGCCGACGCGGCTGAGCCCCTTGAGGAGGTGACTCGCCGAGTCCACGAAGGGCTGCGGGGTGATGAGCACGATGGGCCGCCCCAGGGCCGTGGCCCAGCCGAGTTCGATGTGGGTGCCGTCCGTCCGGTGCAGGGTCCGATCGGGCAGGACCGGGAGAATCGGCACGAAGATGTCGCATTTCTTCATCCACTGGAAATCCCGCACCGACACCTGTTCGGGCGTGAAAGCCGCCGTCTCCGCGCCGAACTTCTCGGCCACATGCGCCGAGAAGACATTTCCGCCGTGCTCGCGGACCGCGTTGATCGCCCGGAGGAACGTGTCCCGCAGGGGGCCGGGGAAGCCCTGGACAATGGCGTGCTGTATCGGCCCTCCGATGAAGACATCGAACCCCGCGAGCAGGCCCCGATGGTTCGCGGCAGAGTCCATTTCGTCGACACTCTCCTCTGTGAAGGGGGATCGGTGTTCTCCGCCCGGGCGGAATCTCCGGAATACCGGGAATCCCGTCCCCGGCCGTCGGCCGATTCAGCCGGCGGCGCCGCAGCCCGCCTGTGCTCGACGGCCCCTGCCGGGCGGCAGCGGCGGCCGGGCGGCAGCGGCGCCGGGCGATCGGTCGTCGCCCGCGACGCGGAATCGCGCGGGACCGAGGTGTCCCCGGGCGGCCCCACGGGCGGCCGGGCCTGCCCGACCGCCCGGCGTGTCGTGCCGCGAGCTGCCCGTTCGGGCATCCGGGCCCGGGACCCCGTGCCCGCCGCGCGGCTGCGCGGGGGGATCGGGCAGGGCGCGCCGCCCCGCTCGTCCGGACGCGGCCGGCGTACGGTCGGGCGCGCACGCGAAGACGGCGGGCACGGTTGCCCGTTGGGACAGCGGTGGGTGCCCGCTCCGGGAGGACGACCACCGAGCGGCTTCGTCTACGGCCATACCCCTCAGTCGACACGGTCTCGTCCTGCGGAGTCCAACACCGGTAGGCTGTGGGACGACAGTGGTCCGCTGTGACAGCAGGTGGGGATGGTGACGGAGACTGTGGCGCTGTATGGCTTTGCTTACTGCGGGCTCATGCTCGACGCGTGCAATTCCGTGGACTAGCGCATATGGAACTTGATTTACGCCTCATACGCTATGCGGTGATCCTGGCAGATGAGTTGCACTTCGGGCGTGCCGCTCAAAGGTTACTGATTGCCCAGCAGACATTGTCCTCGCAGATCGTCCAGCTCGAAGCCGGGCTGGGGGTCGTGCTGTTCATCCGGGACCGCCGTCATGTCGAGCTGACACCGGCCGGGAAGTTGTTCGTCGACCGCGGCCGGCGGCTGCTCGCCGAGGCCCGGAACATGGTCGTGGAGTTCAGCAGGACCGCGCCGCTGCTGCGGGTCGACGTGATCACCGAGGGCCTGCCCACCACCGACCTCATCGCGCGGCAACTGCGCTCGCGCTTGCCCGAGGTGACACTGGAGGTCGTGCAGGGGCAGGGTTTCACCGTCGCCGTGACCAGTCTCGTCCAGGGCAGGACCGACCTCGCCTTCGGCCGGGTGAACGGCCTCGACGGCCCCCTGCCCAAGGCGCTCCAGCACCGGTTGGTGCGGCTGGAGCCGATGGGCGTGGTCCTGCCCGCGGACCACGGGCTGGCCGGGCGCGACGCCGTCCGGATGGCGGAGCTGGCCGATCACCCGCTGCTGCTGCACATCGCGGAGGAGGCGGCCGACTGGCAGGACTGGAACGAGCAGGTCGTCGCCGAATTCGGCCTGGAGGTCGGGTACCGCATGCGCGGGCACGGCCGCAGCGCGGCCAACGCGGCGGTGGCCGCCTACCGCGCCCCGTCGCTGGGGCCGCTGCTCGCACCGGCCGCCGACGGCGTGGTGGTGCGGCCGGTGGTCGACCCGGTACCGGTCTATCCCTTCTCGGCGGTCTGGCGGTCGGGGCGGCCGAGCAGGCCGCTGGACGGCGCCATCACCGCCGTCCGCGGCATCGCCGACGAGAGCGGCTGGCTGGAGCCGCCGCCCCGGGAGTGGTGGATGCCCGCCGCCGACCGCGCCTGACCCGGCACGTTCACGGCGACGCGACGGCGCCCGGACGCAGCTGGCGCCCCGGCCCCGGTGCGGTCCGGCCTGCGGCCCGCCGCCATCAGCCGGCCGCCAGGATCTGCACGCCGTGCGCCATGAGCCGCTCGACCACCGGATGGCCGGGGCCGGCGTCGGTGATCAGGCCGCTGACCTCCGCCCAGGGCAGGACCCGGAAGCGGGAGGCGGTGCCGATCTTCTCGGACGAGGCGAGGATCCAGGTGTCCGCGGACCGGGCGGCCAGGGCCCGCTTCATCGCGGCCTCCTCGGCGTCGCCGGTGGTCAGTCCGGCCTCCGGGTGGACGCCGCTGACGCCGAGCAGGCACAGGTCGGCGGAGACGTTCTGGGCGGCCTCGACCGCGGCCGCGCCGCAGGCGACCGCCGAGTGCTTGAAGACCCGGCCGCCGAGCAGGAAGACCTCGGCCAGCGGATGGCCGAGCAGCGCGGCCGCGATCGTCGGGCTGTGGGTGATGACGGTGCAGGCCAGGTCCTGCGGGAGCGCGCGGACCACGGCCAGCGCGGTGGTGCCGCCGTCGAGGATCAGCGCGCCGCCGGGCCGCACGAGGGCGACGGCCGCCGCGGCGACCTTCCGCTTTCCACCGGGGGCGACGGCCTGCCGGGAGGCGTAGTCCGCGGCGGCCGGGGAGACGGGCAGCGCCCCGCCGTAGACGCGCTGGCAGAGTCCCCCGGCGGCGAGGTCGCGCAGATCGCGGCGCACGCTGTCCTCGGAGATGCCCAGGCCGGCGGCGACGTCCTTGGCGACGATCTTGCCCTCGCGAGCGAGCAGGCCCAGCAGGTGGTCGCGCCGTTCAGCAGCCAGCATGCACACTCTCTCCCGTTCTTGCACGTTTCTGCGTGTATCGTAGCGCGCCATGACCGACAAGCCGATACCCGTCCCCGCCGCCGGCCCGTACCGCCCCGGCGTCGACACCCCCGACCACCGCGGGCGTACCGGACTCGACCGCGCCGGGCGCGATCTGGACCGGAACCCCGATGTGGTGGTCCGCGACGTGGAGCTGACGTCGCAGGGCTGGCACGTGCTGCGCCGCACCACCTTCGACTACCGGCGGCGGGACGGGCGCTGGGTCACCCAGCAGCGCGAGACGTACGACCGCGGCAACGGCGCGGTCGTCCTGCCGTACGACGCCGAGCGCGGCCGCGTGCTGCTCACCCGTCAGTTCCGCTACCCGGCCTACGTCAACGGCCACCCCGACGGCATGCTGATCGAGGCCGCGGCCGGGCTGCTCGACGGTGACGCCCCGCTCGCCGCCGTCCGGCGCGAGGCCGCCGAGGAACTCGGGGTGACGCTCGGCCCGCTCACCCACGTCCTCGACGCCTACATGAGCCCCGGCTCCGTCACCGAACGCCTGCACTTCTACGCCGCGCCCTACACCCCGGCCGACCGGACCGGAGAGGGCGGCGGGCTGGAGGAGGACGGCGAGGACATCGACGTCGTCGACGTGCCCTTCGCCGACGCCCTCGCCATGGTCCGCGACGGGCGCATCGCCGACGGCAAGACCGTGCTGCTCCTGCAATGGGCCGCCCTGGACGGACCCTTCGCCGCCGCGGCGGCCACCCGCTGACCGACCCCGGCCGGACCCGCTCCGGGGACGGGCGGTCGTCCGGCTACTGCACCCTGCCAGGGCCCCTCAACTCCGGTGCCTGGCGCAGGATCTCCAGTTCCAGGTGCTGGAGCGCGGGGCTGGGCGAGATGCCCAGGTCCTCCACCATGGTCTTCTGGTGGTCCCGCAGCACCGACAGCGCGTTGGCCTGCCGGCCCGCCCGGTACAGCGCGAGGCTCAGCAGTTCGCAGCCGTACTCGCGCAGCGGGTGGGCCTGGGTGAAGGCCACCAGTTCGGGCACCGCCAGTTCGTGGTTGCCCACCGCGATCAGCGTCGCACAGCGGCCCTCGATCATCGACAGGCGCAGCTCCTCCAGGCGTACGGCCGCCGGTGTGACGTGCCGGGCCGCCACCTCCGCGTACGCCTCACCGCGCCACAGCGCGAGGCCGGCCTCGAACGCGTACAGCGCCCGCTGCGGATCGCCCCGGTCCAGCGCCCGCCACCCGGCGGTGGCGCACTCCCCGAAGCGGTGCGCGTCGACCTCGACGGCCCGGCTGTCCAGCAGATAGCTCCGGCCGCGCGTGCACAGCACCGTCGACGGGGCGCGCGGCGCCCGGTGCGGTTCCAGCGCGCGCCGCAGATTGGCGATGTAGGCGTGCAGCGAGGTGGTCGCCGACTGCGGCGGCCGGCCGTCCCACAGCGCTTCCGCCAGGACGTCGATCGAGACCGGCTGGCCCACCTGGCTCACCAGCAGGGCGAGCGCCGCACGCTGCTTGGGCGTGCCCAGGTCCACCCACCGGCCGCCGACGGCCACCTCGATCGGGCCGAGGACCCGGATCTCGACCTCGGCGGCGGTGGGGTGCGGGGCGCGGGCGGGTCCGTCCCCGGCGCCCGGCGCGGGGCGGCGCGCCGGATCGGCCGGGTCCTGGCCGTATCCGGCGGCGCCCTCGAAGCGGCCGTCCCGCTCCGAGGGGCTGACGTCGAGCTCCAGCGCCTTGCTGGCGTACTGCTTGAGCGTCTCGTTGGCCCGCCGCAACTCCCTGACCTCGCGTTCGAGTTCCGCTATGCGTTGCGCGCTGCCGGCGCTCCCCCCGCTCTCCCGCGTCCCCGGCGGTTCCGCGACGGCCTGTGGTACGCGTCCCCCGACGGCCACCGGGGCGGCGGTCAGGGTGCCGCGGCGGTCTTCTCTGTCCATCGTTGTCGCACGCATGGATACTGCCCCCGTAAGTTGTGTGCGGTCGCTCACCGGCCGCTGAGCGTGGACACCCGGTCGTCGTGGTCGCCCGCCGCCGGCAGGGCGTCGTCCGGGTGCAGGAAGAGCTTGCCGGGCCACCACATCCAGCGGCCCACGTCCAGGGTGAGCGCGGTGACCAGCACCGAGCGGACCACGAGGGTGTCCAGCAGCACCCCGAAGGCCACCGCGAAGCCCAGTTCCGCCGCGAAGACCAGCGGCAGTGACGCCATCGCCCCGAAGGTGCCGGCGAGCACCACGCCCGCCGAGGTGATCACCCCGCCGGTGGAGGACAGGCCGGTCAGCGCGGCGCGCCGGGTGCCCTGCCGCAGCGCGTCCTCGCGGATCCGGGTGACCAGGAAGATGTTGTAGTCGATGCCCAGGGCGACCAGGAAGACGAAGGCGAGCAGCGGGAAGGACGCGTCGGCCCCGGCGAAGCCGAAGACGTGCTCGAACATCAGGCTGCTCACCCCGAGGGCCGCGCCGAACGACAGCAGCACCGTCGCCATCAGCAGCAGCGGCGCGACCACCGCCCGCAGCAGCGCCGCCAGGATGAGCAGCACCACCACCAGCACGAGCGGGATGACCACCATGTTGTCGCGGGCCGCCGCGTCCTCGGTGTCCACCATGACTGCGGTGCTGCCGCCGACCTGCGCGTCCGCGCCGTCGATCCGGTGGACCGCGCCGCGGGCCCGGTCGACGGTACGCATCGCCGCCTCGCTGCTGGGCTCGTCCTTCAACTGGGCGAGCAGGACCGCCCCGTCGCCCTTGACCAGCGGGTCCGCGACGCCGGCGATCCCGGGCACCCCGGCCAGCGCCGCCTTGACCCGGTCGGCCGCGCCGGCCCTGGCCACCACGTAGACGGGGTCGCCGGATCCGGCGGGGAAGTGCTCGGCGCGAATGTCCTCGCCGACCGCCATCTGCGGTGTGTTCGTGAACTGGTCCTTGTTGGCCAGGCCGGAGGCGTCGAGCCCGAGGGTGCCCAGCGCCAGGGCCCCGAGCACGAGCACGGTGCCCGCCCACACCAGGCGCGGGCGGCCGGAGACGGCCTTCCCGACCCGGCTCCAGACGCTCTCCTTGCGCGTCGCCCCTGCGTTGCCGTACACCGGTTTCACCGGCCAGAAGACCCACCGCCCGCAGACGACCAGCAGGGCGGGCATCAGGGTGACCATGGTGAGCAGGCCGACCAGGATGCCGATGGCGCAGGCCGGGCCCATGCCCTTGGTGGAGTTCAGGTCGGCGAGCATCAGCAGCATCAGGCTGACGGCGACGGTCGCCGCGCTGGCCACGATCGCCGGGCCCGAGCGGTGGAGGGCCTCCGCCATCGCCTCGTGCCGGTCCTCGTGGCGCAGCAGTTCCTCCCGGTAGCGGGAGATCAGCAGCAGGGCGTAGTCGGTGGCGGCGCCGAAGACGAGCACGGTCAGGATGAAGCTGCTCTGCTTGTTGACGACCAGCCCGGCGTGCTCGGCCAGCAGGTAGATCAGCGCCTCCGCCACGACCAGGGCCACGCCGACGGTGAGCAGCGGCAGCAGGGGCAGCAGCGGGCTGCGGTAGGTGGACAGCAGGATCACGATGACGACCAGCGCGGTGATCGTGGTCAGGGTGCCGCCGCCGCCGAACGCCTTGATCGAGTCGGCGCCGTAGCCTGCCGGTCCCGCGACGTGGAAGCCGAGGCCGTCAGGTCCCTGCCGGCCGACCTCGGTCATCCGGTCGACCACCGTGCCGAGCCCTTCCCAGCCGGAGTTGTCCTTGTGAACCTGGACGACGGTCTGGATGGCCTTGCCGTCCTGGGACTCGACCGGGCCCTGCGGGGCGCCCACGACGTTGTCGATGCCCTGGAACGCCTTGGCGTCCGCCCGCGCCTTGGACAGGTCGGCGGCGGTGACCCCGCCGGCCCGGTCGTAGACCACGATCGCGGGCACGGTGTCGGCGGGCATCAGCTTCTCGGCCCGCTCGACGACCGCGGTGGACTCCGCGTTGCCGGGCAGCCAGGCCGAGTTGTCGTTCTGCTCCGCGCCGGAGAGCTTCCCGGCCAGCATCAGTGCGGGAACCAGCAGGACGGCCCAGATCGCGAGGACGACCCACTTGCCCACGCTTCCACTGGGCAAGGCGGCCAGTTTTCGCATCATGCCGGTTCCTCCGTGTGGTGTGGGGGTGAGAGGTGGTGCGCAGCGGGATTCCAGGGCGCCCGACGAGGTGTCAGGAGGTCCGGACACAGGTCGGACGCCGGTCACCGCGCTGCGGGGAGCACGGCCTGCGGGTCGGCGAGCCGGGCGCGGACGTGCCCGAGGGCGAGCAGCACCGGGATGTCGGTGAGCAGCGGGAAGTGGTAGGCGAAGGGGCGGGGGCCGACCATGTCGGGCGGGCCGCCGTAGCTGCCGTCGGCCTTCTGCCGGGCGAGCAGCCACGTCAGTGCGCGGCCGAGGGGCCGCGGGTCGTCGGCGTAGCAGAGCGCGATCAGGCCGTAGGCGGTGCTGACGTCGTCGCTGGGGTCGCCGGGCTGCATGCCCCAGCCGCCGTCGGTGTTCTGCGTCTCGCGCACCGTCTGCTCGATCCGCGCGGCCATGGCGGCGGCGCGCGTGTCGTCCTGGCCCGCCGTGCAGGCGGCGAGCCGGACCCGGAAGAGGCTGTGCAGGCGGCTGCGGCTCCAGCCCGGCTCGAAGCTGCCGTCGGCGTGCTGGCTGTCGGCGAGGAAGGCCAGCGCCTTGTCCCGGACCGGCGCGGTGGCGGGGTGCGGGGCGAGCGCGCAGACCGCGGCGGCCGTCATGCACGGCTCGGAGGAGGCGCCCGCGACGTAGGTCGGGAAGCCGCCGTCCGCGCCCTGCACGGCGAGCAGCGCGTCCACCCCGCGCCGCACGGCCCCGGCGTGCGTGACCGGGTCGACGGCCTGGAGGAGTTCCAGGGCGCAGGAGGTGTCGTCGACGTCGTTCTGCGCGACGAGCGGCGACATCGACCAGCCGCCGGTCAGCGGCGCGCCGCGGGAGAGCGAGCGCAGCCGGGCGCCGCCCTGGTGGGCGCCGAGCATCGCCGTCATGCGGCGCAGCAGCGCCGGGTCCGCGCCCGCCGCGTGCAGGGCGAGACCGCCGGTGGCCGTGCACCAGTTGTCCATCGCCAGCACGAACGGGAAGCCGCCGTCGGGGCGCTGATGGCGCAGCAGTGTCTCCAGGCCGCGCCGCACGGTCTCCTCCTGGCCGGGCACCCCGGCGAGCGCGTGCAGCGCCAGCAGGTGCATCAGCGCGTAGCCCTCCCAGACCGTGGTGGCGGGGTCGGTGGCCAGCAGGGTGCCGAGCGCGGCCTCGGTGGAGCGGTTCCTGACGCCCATGGCGCCGGCCAGGATCAGCGTGATGGACGCCTGCTGCACGGCGGCCCAGGAGTGCAGCGGGTCGGTGGGGGCCTGCCCGCCCCCCGGGAGTTCGGCGTCGGCCGGCAGCGGGCAGCCGAGCACGCAGAGCACCGCGTAGACCATCAGGCGGCGGCGGACGGAGATGAAGCCCGGCGCGGCGGCCAGGACGCCGGACGCCAGGGTGCCGACGAGCGCGCTGTCGCCGCCGGTCTCCCGGCCCGCTGCCCCCCCGACGGCCAGCGAGGCGAGCACCGCGTCAAGCCGGTCCGCGGACTGCCGGTGGGGACGCAGGTAGGCCAGGAGGCGGTCCCGGGCCGGGGAGTGGGCGCCGGTCCGCGTCATCAGCGAGAGCGCGAGCGCGGACTCCAGCACCCTGCTCTCGCAGTGCCCGCGCAGGGCACCGTCGGGATCGGCTCTGCCGCTGACGTACGCGACCAGCCGGGACGTGGCCCGGTGCACCACGTCGGGGTGGATCTCCTCGGGCAGTTGCAGCGCGGCCGGCCGCGCAGGGGTGGCGATCTTCATGGAGTGCTCCTGTCTGGGCCGGACCGAACCGGCCGGAATGGCCTCATGGCACGACGACCGGCCCGGCCCCGCGGGAGGGGGATCCCCGCGCGGGGCCGGGCGCCGGTCAGCGGACGCTCTGCGCGAACCGGAAGAACCGGTACGGGTCGTACTTCTCCTTGACCCGGGCCAGCCGCGCGTAGTTCTCGGCGTAGTAGGAGCGCCGCCACCCGGTCAGGCGCGGGTCGATGAAGTTCTGGTAGGTCTCGCCGTTGGAGTACGGGTCGATCACCGCGAAGCCGCCGTCGACGTAGCTCCAGGCGGCGGCCTCGGCCTCCTGGGAGATCGGCGCGACGGCGTCCGAGGTGAGGTAGCTGACCGAGAAGAGGCTGTCGCGGTGGACGTAGGCGGTGGCGTCGCGGGCCGGGGTGTTGGCCTGGCCGCCGAGGGCGGAGATCTGCAACTGGCGCATCTGCCCGGCGAAGCGGTGCGCGTCGAAGGCCTCCAGTGCCTTGGCCCAGCCGTCGCGCGGCATCGACCGCTCGAACAGGCGGCTGCGCCAGGCGCCGAACGCCGGGCGCTGGATCCGCCCGCCGGGTGAGGTGTCGACGCGGTGGCACTGCTGCACCGACAGTTCGGTGCACTGGTAGAGCTGCATCAGGACCGACCGGTAGGGGGCGGTGAACTTCTGCTGGAACACCGGGGGCCGGCCGACCAGCGAGGTCAGGCGGGCGATCTCGGTGTCGAACCCGGGGCCTGTGTCCACCGAGGCGAGGAAGACCGAGGCGGTCGGCACGGTGCCGGGGCCCGCGTCGGTGAGCGTGACGTTGACGCCGCTGCCGATCGTCCAGGGCGCGTCGGGCAGCCAGCGGGCCCAGCCGTCCAGCATGTCCAGGGCGTGGTCGAAGGTCCACACCAGGTTGACGGCGGCCACGTTGGTCAGCGGCGAGGGGGTGACGTCGTAGGAGGTCACGATGCCGAAGTTGCCGCCACCGCCGCCGCGCAGGGCCCAGAACAGGTCCCTGTGGCTGTTCGGCGAGGCGGTGACGGTCCGCCCGTCGGCCAGGACCACCTGCGCCGAGGTCACCTTGTCGGAGGCGATGCCGATGCTGCGGGTGAACAGGCCCATGCCGCCGCCCTGGAAGAACCCGCCGGCCGCGACGGTGGGGCAGTAGCCGCCGGAGATGCCGAGGCCGGCCGGCGCGAGGGTGTCCATGATGTCGATGAGCTGGGCGCCGGGCCCGATCTTCACCGAACCATTGCCGGGCACCACGGAGTTGAGCCGGGAGACGTCGATGACCAGGCCGCGGGTAGTGGAGTAGCCGCCCGCGCTGTGGCCGCCGCTGCGCGCGGCGACGGGGATGCCCTGGGCCTCGGCGAAGCGGACGCACGCGGCGGCGTCGGCGGCCGAGGCGCAGTAGGCGACCGCCTTGGGGCTGGTGGCGTCGAACTGGACCTGGTAGAGCTGCTTGGCCTTCTGGTAGTCCGCGTCGGACGGGAGCACCAGGTGTCCCTGGAGCCGGTCGGCGAGCCGGCTCCACTTGGTGCCCGAGGCATTGGCCTTGGCCTGGGTGGCGCCGGCCAGCGCCGTCGCGGCCAGCGCCGCACCACCGGTGCCGGCGAGGAATGACCTTCTGTTGATCATGCTGTTCCTACCGTGTTCTTCAGGGCGTTCCTCAGGGAGGACGCCTGATGGGGCGGCTTGATGGGCGGGGCGGTGCGCGGGGTCACGGGACCTGGTGGCCCAGGACGAGGGAGAGCGCCTCGGTCAGGGCGCCCGCCGGGTCCGCCTCGGTACCGGTGGCGCGCCAGGCCACGTGCTGGTCGGGCCGGACCAGGACGGCGCCCGCCCCGCCGGTCTCGCGCAGCCGCTGCCAGGCGCCGTCGGCGTCGGCGTACTCGGCCCCCTCGCCGATCAGGACCGCGGTCACCGGGACGGAGAGCTTCCCGGCCGCCAGCGCGGCGGCCTCGGCCCATGCCGCGCCGTCCGCCCCGGCGATCAGGACGAAGCCGGTGCCGGACCCGACCAGGTCGTGGGTGGACACCCGCCGGCCGTCCCGCTCGATCCACGCGTGCGGCAGCAGATGACCCGGGCGGGTGGTGGGCCGGTACACGTCGCCCAGCGGCGACCGGGCGGGCGGGCGGCTGCCGTCCGGGACGACCGCGCCCTGCTCGTAGCCGAATCCGGCCTCCACGCCGAGCGCCTGGCACTCGCCGCGGTGGGTGGCGAAGATCTCCGCCGCGCGGGCGCGCTGCGCGGCGCCGGCCGGGGTCGCCGCGAAGTAGCCGAAGAACATCTGGGTACGGCGCTCCGGCGGCACGTGCGGGCCGAGGCCGAGGGCGGCGTCGATGACCACCTGGTGGTGCGCCGCGGCGGACATCGCCCAGCCCAGGTTGTGCCGGCCGACGGGCAGGCGCTCGGCCTCGTACGCGTCGAGCAGGCTGTCGCCTGCACTGCCGGACAGGACCGCGGCGAGCTTCCAGGCGAGGTTGTGCGCGTCCTGGATGCCGGTGTTCAGGCCGAGGCCGACGGCGGGAGGCTGGCGGTGGGCGGCGTCGCCGGCCAGGAACACCCTGCCGTACCGGTAGCGCTCGGCGAGCACCGCCTCCACGGTCCAGCTGGTCACCTCGTGCAGGGTCAGCTCCAGCTCGGGCAGGCCGAGCACCTCGCGGATACGGGCGGTGACCGCCTGCTCGTCGGTGCGGTCGATGCCGGTGAGGGGCAGGTGCAGGCCCCACTCCTCGCAGTGCCTGCCCCAGGTCGGGCCCATCTCGATGAGGGCGCTCGACAGGTCCGGGCGGTAGGGGTTGAGGAACCAGGTGATGATCGAGCCCTCGTTCCACCACGGCGACAGATCGGCGGAGAAGTACGCCGTGGTGGCGTCGAACAGGGCGGGCAGGCCCTCCATGCGCACACCGAGAGCGGAGCCGACCGTACGGCCGCCGTCCGCCGCGATCACGTAGCGCGCCCTGACCGTCGTGGTCTCGCCGGTCCCGGTGGCGCGGATCTCGGCGGTGACGCTCCCGGCGTCCTCGTCCTCGGCCAGCGACACCAGCTCGTGGCCGAACAGGATCCCGCCGGGGTTGCGCTGCTCGGCGTGCCGGTGCAGCACCGGTTCGAGGCGCAGCTGCGGCAGCTTGACCGGAAGCACGGGACCGGCCGCCTCGTACGCCTCGCGCAGCGCGCCGCCGCCGAAGCCGTCCATCTCGTGGATGACCCGCCCGTCCAGCGGTCCCTGGCCGGTGAGTGTGGTCTGCCAGCGGACCGTGCCGAACTGCTCGGGCCCGGCTCCCGGTCCTGACACGTCGTCCGCCAGTCCGTGCTGGCGGAAGACCTCCATGGTGCGCTGGTTGAGGTAGTGCGCCTTCGGCAGGCGCGAGGTGTCCGCGCGGCGCTCCACCAGCAGATGGCCGACGCCGTGGTCGGACAGGAAGACGGAGGCGGACAGGCCGGTGCCGCCGCCGCCCACGATCAGTACCGGGACTTCTACGGTGCCCAAGGTTTCGTCCTTCCGGAAGTGGGGCCCGAGGGGCAGGCAGCATCCAACTTCCGCCGTGCCGTGGAGAGGTGAGGAAGACGAGCGACGAGAAGGGAGCCGAGGAGAAGGGCGGGCGGGGCTAGACCGGGTCCGCGAGGGCGCCCTCGGGCAGCTGCATGATCTCCGGCACTCCGGAACCCCACCGGTAGTAGGCCTGGAGCTTGTAATATTCGCCGTCGGGCTGGGAGGCGACGGCGTAGACGAACTTCGTGTGCGGGTCGGCGCGCCGCACGTGCCGCACGAACAGCTCGATCCGGTCGTCGAGTTCGACGGGGAGACCGGACGGGTCGGTCGTCGCCACGGCGAAGCTGATCCGCTCGATCGCCGGGTTGTCCCAGCTGAGGGTCACGTAGAGGCCGAAGATCTCGCGGCCGAGCCGGAGCATCTGCCCGGTGGGCTCTGCCTGGCCGATCTCGCGGAGCATCGACCGCAGCGACTCGGGGGCGAAGCCGTCGGCGGGCGGCTCGCCCATGTAGATGTTGACGGTGCGGTGGCGGTAGTCGATGCCGATCAGGCCCACGGTGTCGCCCAGGCCGTGCCGGGCGATGAAGTCGAGGCTCCGGCCCAGGCCCGGCGGCATCGACGGGATGCCGGCCAGCTCGGCGACCCCCTGGAGGGCGGTCCTGGGCAGCACCACCCAGATCTTCTTGAACCCCCCGACGACACCGAAGTCGATGCCGTAGCCGTCGACGGGGCAGTGCTCGCGGATGTCCGCGAGCAGCCGGGAGACAGGGTGGTCCGTCCTCTCCAGCAGCCCGCTGCCCACAGCGAGTTCGTACGGGTCGACGTCCTGCGGCACCGTGAACCGGCAGTCCAGCTCGCCCGCGCGCTCGGCGCCGGTCGAGACCCGGAACGCGACCACCGCCTGGGCGAGGTCCCCCCCGTACAGGTTCAGGATGCGCAGCACCGTGTCGCGCGGGTACTCCACCTCCAGCAGGCCGGCCGCTTCCTCGATGGCCGAGTGGAGGGCCTTCACCGCGTCTTCCTGAGTGATCAGCGCCGCCTCACTCATGGCGGTCACCATCCATAGGCTTCATGGCGGGCAGCCTCAGCCACCGATCTTGAACAGACCTCTCACATGGCTTGTCGCCGGCTTGGCGCGGGGTCGCCAGCGACGGTCGCCGGGTCACCGGGGGAGTTCCGTTCGGGGCAGCTCGCCCGCGTACAGCAGGACCAGCGGGTGGAAGCGGTAGCGGTCCTCGCCGAGGGCGCCGCCGGGCTCGGAGGAGAGCAGGCAGGCGTCGACGAGTTCTTCCAGGGCGCCTTCCGCCTCGGCCAGGCCGGTCACCTCGCCCGCGAGCCGGGCGGTGAAGGGGCCGGGGCCCAGCGCCGCGAGCCAGGGCAGGACGCCCGCGGTGGCCGGGCTCAGCCGGGACAGGGCGCGGTCGAGGGTGCGGGCCAGCGCCAGGCCGCCGTAGGAGAAGGCGGCGAGCCGGGAGCGCGGGTCGGCCAGCTGGGCGGCGAGCCGGGCCACCGGCCAGTGCGGGCGGGCGGCGAGCCGGGCGCCCACGATCCGCACCGCCAGCGGCAGCCCGGCGCAGTAGCGCACCAGGTCGCGTGCCGCCGGGAGTTCGGCCCGGACACGGTCGGCGCCCACGGTCTCGGCGAGCAGCGCCACCGCGTCCTCGTCGCCCAGCGGTTCCAGCGGGACGGTGGAGGAGGCGGGCACGGTCACCAGCCGGGTCCTGCTGGTGATGAGCAGTGCGGTGTCCGGGCTCGCGGGCAGCAGCGGGGCCAACTGCGCGTCGCTCGTCGCGTCGTCCAGCACGACGAGCAGCCGGGAGGCGGCGGTCCTGGCACGGTAGCGGCGCACCAGGTCGCCCAGTTCGTGCCCGGCCGCCCGCCCGGCGTCCGCGGTGTCCCCCAGCGCCGAGAGGATCTCCGCGAGCACGGCCGCGGGAGGGCGGGCGGCTCCGTCGGCGTCCTGGAGGTCGGCGTGCACCACCCCGTCGGGGAAGGCCTGGGCGCAGCCGTGGGCCACTTCGGCGGCCAGGGCCGTCTTGCCGCTGCCGGGCATCCCGGTGACCAGCGCCGCCCTGAGCCGGGAGCCCTGGCCTGAGGGGCGGCGCAGCAGCAGCGACCTGAGCCGGGCCGCCTCGGCGGTGCGCCCGGTGACCACCGCTGCCCGCACGGGCAGCAGGACGAGCGGCTTGCGCCGGGCGGCGGCGCCCTCGCCGCGCAGCATCCGCAGATAGGCCTTGCTGAGCTGCGGTCCCGGCACCACGCCGAGCTGCTCGTCGAGGATCCGGCGGCCCTCGCCGTACACCTGGACGGCCTCCGCCTGCCGGTCGCAGCGGTGCAGCGCCGTGATGAGGTGGGCGCGCAGATTCTCCTCCATGGGGAAGCGGGCCACCAGGGAGAGGAGTTCGGGTACCAGGGAGCGGTGCCGGCCGAGTGCCAGATCCGCCTGGATCCGGCGTTCCAGTGCCTCGGCCCGCAGGAATTCCAGGCGTGGCCGCTCGAACTGCAGGAGGTGCTCGCTCACATTGTCCAGGGCGTGGCCGCTCCAACAGCCGAGCGCGCTGCCGAGCAGCCGGCCCGCCTCCTCGTGGCGGTTCTCCTTCAAGGCCTGGCGGCCCAGCCGGTCGAGCCGCTCGAAGCAGAACAGGTCGACCTCGGCGTCCTTGACGTCGAGGGCGTATCCCGGCCCTTTCCGGGATATTTGCGCCGCTTTCCCGAGGACTTTTCTGAGCCGGGAGACATAAGTGTAGATCTGGGAGTTCGAGGTGTGCGGCGGCGCGTCCCCCCACAGCGCCGCGCTCAGCCGCCCGTCGGCGACCAAGGCGCCCCGCGCCAGCAGCAGTACGGCGAGCACAGTGTGGATCTTCGTCCCGGGCAGCGGGACCGCCGTACCCGCACGGGTCACGGAGACCGGTCCCAGCAAACGGAATTCAAGCATCC
This sequence comes from Streptomyces sp. IBSBF 2435, assembly GCF_036815005.1. Lineage (NCBI taxonomy): Bacteria > Bacillati > Actinomycetota > Actinomycetes > Kitasatosporales > Streptomycetaceae > Streptomyces > Streptomyces sp. IBSBF 2435. The sequence goes on from NZ_JAJSYW010000017.1 coordinate 35,594, forward strand.
CGGGCGCTTCCGGGCCCGGATCGTTCGGTTCCGCGGTCCCATCGGCGGGCCGTACGGCCACACCACCAGAGTTCAGCACAGCGCAATCCCCATCCCCCGGACATCCCCCGGCAAAGTTCTCCTCATAACCTTATCCGCCAGGACTTTCCCTGCATTATCGAGTCGATTTCCGACAGTCGAAATCGCCGGGAAATCACACCAAAAGCGACCACCCTTAGGCTGCCCTCAGAGAAAGCCGTCAGGGCGTTTTCTGAGAACACTACGGGGAGTCATTCATGCGTAAGTTCACTACGGGTGCGGTAGCGTTCACCACCGCCGCGCTGGTTTTTCTTCCACTGCTTCTCGCCGTGGGCGCCGGCCTGCGGACCGGTGATCTGCCCTGGACGTGACGACGCCCGCGGGGGCCTGATCAGCAGCCGTGGAGCAGGCGGGCCAGGACCAGCCCCTCGATCGGGCTGTCCGCGTCGTGCGACCCCAGGACCTCGCGCAGCCGGCCGGCCCGCCGTACCCACACCGGCGCGTTGAGCGTGCGGAATTCCTGCTGGGCCCACTCCAGGGGCGCGTCGGCGCCGGTACCGCCGCAGATCGCCTCGGCGCAGGCGAGGTTGGTGGTGATCCTGGCCTGGAGGAACCGGTCGTTGACCTCCTCGGCGGCGCGCAGCGCCCGCAGCAGGCTGGCCCGCGCCTTGTGCGGCTCGTTCTGCCGCCACTGCGCCTCGCCGAGGACGCACAGCCCGTGGGCCTCACCCAGCCGGTCGCCCTGACCGCGGGTGAGGCCCACCACGTCGTGGCAGACCCGCTCCGCCCGCGCCGACTGCCCGGCGCCGAGCAGCGCCTCGGCCAGGCGGTAGAGGTTCTGGGTGCGGCTGCGCAGTGATCCGGCCTTGTAGCTGACCTCGATCGCCTGGTTGCTCAGCTCCACACCCCGCTCGGGATTGCCCTGCTCGATCTCGATCTGGGCGAGCAGCCCCAGCGCGTGCGAGAGGCCGGAGGAGTCGCCGGCCCGCCGGAACAGCACCAGGGACTCCTCGCAGCAGCGGGCCGCCTCGGCGAGGTCGCCGGAGAAGCGGGCGCACACCGCGAGATTGCGCCGCACGATGGCCCGGCCCTGGGTGTCGTCGCTCTGCTCCAGGTGGGTCAGCGCGGTCAGCAGCCGCTCCCGCGCCTCCTCGTAGCGGCGCTGGTAGATGGCGAGCGTCCCCAGGGAGCGGAGCATGGTGCCGGCGCCGCGGGTGTCGCCCGCGCGCTGCGCGCCCTCCAGGGCGCACTCGGCCGTCCGCCGCCAGTCCTCCAGGTAGTTGCGCGTCTCGAAGAAGGGGACGGAGCCCACCGCGAGGATCCAGGCGCGGCCCGCCTGACCGCCGCGCGCGGCCTGCGCCACCAGCGCGCCGAGCAGTTCCCGCTCGCCCTCGAACCACTCGATGGGGTCGGCGACCAGCTCGCTCACCGTCTCGCCGGGCACCTCCGCGGTGTGCGCCGGGACGTGGGGGGCGCCCTCGCTCCTGCCGTACAGCTGCTCCCCGGCCGCGTACACCAGCGTGAGCACGGCGGAGAAGACCCGGTCCAGGGTCTGCTCGCGCTCCTGCGCGCTGTCCTCGGCCAGGCAGCGCTCCTGGGCGAACAGCCGCATCAGGTCCTGGATACGGAAGCGGGTCCCGCCGCCCCGCGCGGGGCAGCTCTCCAGGAGCTGCGCGCCGGCGAGCTGGTGGAGCAGCTCCTGCGACACACCGGGGGTGACACCGAGGACGGGGGCGCCGATCCAGGCCGGGACGTCGGGCACGTCCAGCATGCTCAGCTGCCGGTAGAGCCGCGCCGCCTGCACGGAAAGCGCCCGGTAGCTGAGCCACAGGCTGGAGCGCACCCCGCTCTCGCCGGGGCTGACCACGTCCAGGCGCTCGCGGCGGTCCTCCATCCGCGCCGCCATCCGGCGCAGCGACCAGCGGTGGTCGGACAGCAGCCGGGTCGCGACGATCCGCAGCGCCAGCGGCAGCCGGTCGCACAGGTCCACCAGGCGCCGCGCCGCCTCCGGTTCCGCCGCCACCCGGCGGTCGCCGATCGTGGCGGCGAGCAGGTTCAGGGACTCGGCCGGGCTCATCGCGTGCAGTTCGACCCGGACCGCGGCGAAGGCGCCGGCCAGCCCGCTCAGCGGGTCCCGGCTGGTGAGGACGGCCCGGGCAGGGCCGCGGCCGGGCAGCAGCGGGCGGATCTGGTCCAGGGAGCGGGCGTTGTCCAGGACGACGAGCAGCCGTCTGCCGTCGAGGGCGGCGCGGTAGAGCGCGGCCCGGTCCTCCAGGCCCGCGGGGATCGAGGCGCCGGGCACACCGAGCGCGCGCAGCGCCCCGTCCAGCGCCGCCCCGGGTGTGACGGGGCCGCCGTGCCAGTGCGGGCCCTGGAGGTCCAGGTAGATCTGGCCGTCGGGGAAGCGCTCCGCGACGCGGTCGGCCCAGTGCAGGGCGAGGGTGCTCTTGCCGACCCCTGCGGCGCCGCAGACCGCCGCGATCCGCACCGGCAGGCCGCCGCCGTGCACCGGCACCGGCTGCACGAGCCGTTCGAGCAGGTCGAGTTCGGCCTCCCGGCCGACGAACGGCTCCGGCGGCAGCGGGAGTTGCCGGGGCACGGCGTCAGGAGCGGCAGCGGGGACCGCGGCCCGCACCGGGGCGGGACCGTCGCCCTCCAGCACCGTGCGGTGCAATTCCTGCAACTCGGCGCCCGGTTCGACGCCCAGTTCCGCGATGAGGATCCGGCGCCCTTCGCGGTAGCAGTCCAGCGCCTCGGACCGGCGGCCCGACAGGTGGTAGGCCCGCATGAGGACGGCGCGGGCGTGCTCGCGCAGCGGGTGCTCGGCGACGACAGGTGCCAGGTTCGCCACCACCGACCGGTAGCGGCCCTGCTGGAGCTGGACGGCGGCGTACTCCTCGGCCAGGTCGATCCTCAGCTCGGTGAGCCGGCTCACCACGCCGGTCAGGGCGCCGCCGTCCAGGCCGTCGAGCACCGGCCCCGACCACAGGGCGAGGGCGTCCTCGAAGCGGGCCGCCGCCGCGCCCGGGTCGCCGGCCTCGGCGGCGGCTCCGGCAGCCGCGGCCGACTCGTACAGGTCGGCCACATCGACGTAGTGGCCCTCGGTGTGCAGCACATAGCCGGGCAGCACCGTCTCGATGAGGCCGTCGACGCCCGCCTCGTCGCGGAAGGTCTTGCGCAGTGCCGAGACGCAGATGGCGATCTGGTTGCGCGCGGTGACGGGCGGGTCACCGTGCCAGACGGCGTCCGCCAGGGATTCCACGGAGACGACGCGTCCCGGGGTGAGCAGCAGAACGGCCAGAATTGTGCGCTGCCGCGCGCTGCGCAGCGGCAGTGAGCGACCGTCCACGCTCACTTTCAGCGGGCCCAGCACCTGAAATGACAGCCAGGGCGACACACCGTCCCCTTCCCGGCGGAGCATACGCCCCGCCCCCCCGCGGGAGACATTGCAGAGACATTGTGTGTACAAGTTCTGGTCACGACAACACAGTTACGCCACCCCTCACGCTACGTGCCGGTCACCTGGTCGGCTCCCTGCGCGTCTTCGCGGGCATCACCACGTTCCGTCACATCACGGCCAGTGCTTGTCCACCGTTTGGCGTACGCCGCTCAGGCGGGCGGCGATCTCCTTCCGCAGCCGCTCGCCGCCCCCGCCGTTGGCGAGCACGACGAGGCCGCGGCCGGTACGCAGCCGGAGCGCCGACGCGGCGTAATGGCCGGCCGAAGCCGCCTCCTGCCCGAACTCCGTGTCGGAGCCGAGGATGTCGGCCCTCGTGTCCAGCCCGTAGCGGCTGTCCGGGCTCGGGGTCAGCATGCGGGCCGCGGTGTCCCGGCCGAGCAGGGCGAGCGGGGCGCCGAGCGCGGAACGCCGGATCTCCAGCGCCGCCCTGGCCAGGTCGGCGGCGGTGGTCCACAGCCCGGCCGGGTCCGCGGCCGCGGCGGCGCCGCCGAGGGGGCGCCCGGCGGTGTCGTGGCCGACGCGGGCCGCAGGGGCGCCGGTCCTGCCGTTTCCGCGCGGCGGCGGTCCGCCGAAGCAGCTGTCGTCCAGGCCGAGCGGCCCGAGCACCAGCCGCCGCATCAGCGGGCCGAACGGCTCGCCCGTGGCGTCCTCCAGCAGCGCGGGGAGGCGGTCGGCGCCTTCCGCGCGGCGGTGCCCGAGCAGGTCCGCCAGGGTGACCGGGGTGTCCCCCGGGCGGCCGGTCCCGGCGTCCAGGGCGATCAGCCCCTCGTCCACCAGGCGCAGGGCGCCCAGGGCCGTGAGGTGCCGGCTCAGCCCGCCCGCGGGGAAGGCGGTGCGCGGGGTGACCGGCCTGCCCTCCCCGTCGGTTCCCGCGGCCTCGACCGCCACCAGGCCGCCGCTCTCCAGTACGGCGACGGACGCGCCCGGCACCCGGCACGCCGCGAGCAGTTCCGCGAAGGCGCGCCCGCCGAAGGGGGCCGGCCGGCCGGCGGGTGCGGGCCGGCGGGGGACGGCCGGCCCGCACCGCCCGTGCGGTCCGGGGCCGGGCAGCGCCGCCAGGTCCACCCGCCCATCGGCGGCGCGCGGCACCTCGTCGAGCAGGGCGAGGGTCGCGGGCACCAGGTGTCCCGGCAGCCGCCGCCGGCAGTGGGCCGCCAGCGCCGCCGCGTCCAGGCCCTGCGCACCGGGGCGCGGCACCACGTAGGCGGCCAGGTGGACATCGCCCGCCGCGGCCCGCACACCGATGACGACGGCCTCGCCGACGCACGGGTGGTCGTGCAGCGCCTCCTCGGCCTCGGCCGGGTCGGCCCGGTGGCCGCGGACCCACACCTGCCGGTCGGCGCGGCCGAGGAGTTCCACCTCCCCCGCCGCTGTCCGGCGCGCCAGCTCCCCGGTGCGGTACATCCGCGTCCCGGCCGGGCCGTACGGGTCGGGGACGAACCGCTCCGCCGTCAGCGCGGCCCGGCCGTCGTAGCCGCGGGCCACCCCGGGACCGGCCACGTAGAGTTCGCCCACCGCGCCGGCCGGGACCCGCCGGCTGGCCCCGTCCAGCACCCTCACCTGCGCGTCCGCGCCGGGGGGCACAGGGTGCAGGCAGCCGCCGTACGACGTCTCGGCCGTCCCGTACGCGCTGAGCAGCCGTCCTGGGCCGAGGAATCCGGCGAGCCGCGCCGCCGCCGGCCCCGGCGCCCCGCCCGCGACCACGAACGTCCGGGCCAGCGCGGCGACCCGCGCCTCGCCGCATTCCCGTACGAGCAGGTCGAGATGGCCCGGCGTCAGCTCCAGGAAGCCGAACGGCCCGCTCGCCGCGAGCCACTCCCCCACGTGCGCCAGGTCCAGGGCCTGCGGTGCGAGCAGCACCCGCTGCCCGGCCCACAGCGGTGCCCACAGGGCCGTCGCCGTCAGCTCGGAGGCGACCGACGCGAACACCGCCGTCCCGCCGCGGCCCGTACCGGTCAACTCCCGCTCCGCCCAGGCCACATGGTGCGCCAGGCCGCGGTGCGTGACGGCCACGGCGTGCGGGCGCCCGGCCGCCGAGGGCACATGGGCCACGCACGCCACGTCGTCCGGATCCGGCGCCCCGGCGAGCGGCCCGCCCGGGTGCAGGGCCAGCGCGCCGCAGACCTCGGGATCGTCCACGTGCACGACCTGCCCCTCGAACCCGTCGGGCCGGTACGCCGCCTCGGTGACCAGCACCCGCGCCCCGGCGTCGGCGAGCAGCCAGCGCAGCCGGGCCGCCGGGAATTCCGGGTCGAGCGGCACGCATCCGGCGCCCGCCTTCCACACGCCCAGCGTCACCGCGTGCAGGTCGGCGCCCCGGCCGAGGAGGACCCCCACCAGCACGCCGCGTCCCACGCCCCGTAAGCGCAGGTGGCGGGCCCAGCGGTTCGACGCCGCGTCGAGTGCGCCGAAGGACAGGGCGAAGCCGTCGCCCTCCACGGCGACGGCATCCGGATTCCGCCGCGCCTGCCGCCCGATGAGCCCGGGGACGCAGGCGCCGCCGGTGTCCCCGCCCTCCGGCTCCGCTTCCCGCGTCGCCGCCCCTTCCGCTTCCGCCGCTTCCGCGCGGCGGCGCAGACTCGCCGGGCGCAGGTCGGCCCACAGTTCCTGGACGCGGGCGAGACAGCGCTCCCGCGATCCGGTGGTCCCCTCGGCGTGCCAGCCGGCGGGCAGGTCGCGGTCGATCCACCAGATCGAGTGCTGCCCCTCGCTGTTGAGCACGACGCACCGGTCCGCGGGGGCGGCGGTCTGCGGTTCTGACAAGGTCGCTCCTGTCGGGTCCACGGGCGCTGCCTGGTTCGGCCGAACCGAGCCACCCTGCCCGGGCGGGCCATACACGACCTATACGGGTACTTCTGGCGGGCTGGTCTTTCCGGCAGCCGGCTTCCGGCCGGTCCCCGGCGGCACGGGCGCCCGGCCGCACGGCGGCGGTCGGTGCGGACTCCGCAAGGGCCGCGGCGTCCGGTTCCGCAAGCGCGACCGCCCCTCCAGGCAGCGGACTTTCCCGCCGAACCCGATTGCCGCTCCAGGAAAGCGAGTTGTCCACCCTGGGGTGGCGCCGAGGGGGCAACCCGGTACGATCATCGGCGCGCGGGGCATCCAAGCCCCCGGCAGCGCCATCGCATGGTGCTGCGCAACGGCTATCAGGCGTTCGAGATCATCGGCAGACCGGGCTGCCGATCGATGTCACCCACCGCGCCGCTGACTTGTCCTTCGCTGACTCCTCGTACCAGGAGAACGGTGTCCCGCAGCGGGGTGCCCAGCGACACTGTTCCCACGGAAGCGGAGAAATCGTGCACGCCGCCTATGTCACGGTCATCATCCTCGGCGCGGTCTTCAACGGCGCCGCCGCCGTCACCTACCTGATCGGCCATGAGTACCCCAAGACCCAGGCGGACATGAAGGGCCTGCCCCGCAAGTGGGTGCCGGTGCTCGGCTCGTTGCTGGCCGCGGGCACGCTGGGGCTGCTGGCCGGGTTCGCCGTGCCGGTCCTGGGCACCCTCGCCGCGATCGGCCTGGTGCTGTACTTCATCGGCGCGATCATCGCCCACCTGCGGGTGGGCTCGCGCGACATCGTGGGCGGCATCGTGTTCCTCGCCACCGCGGTGGCCGCCCTGGTCCTGGGCCTGATCGAGCACGGCGCCTGGTAGACCGCGGCGGCCCTGCCGCCCGCCTTGCTGGACCGCCGCCCAGCGGCTCGTGGGCGGCGGGCGGTCAGGGGACGAGTTCTGACAGGCACGAAGGAAGCCGGGTGCGGCGGCGGATGCCGAGTTTTCGGTAGGCGCGGGCCGCGTCGGCGCGCCAGGGCACGGCGGACGGGCAGTCGGCCTCCCAGAGCCTCGTCAGGTGTCCAGCCGGAATGTCCCGTCGGCAGTCCGACGAACTGCTCGCGGCCGTCCGTGCTGATCCGGACGGCGCGGCAGGCCCGTCCGGATCGGACAAGCGGGCGAAGCTGAGCGCCATGGCCGTCCTGGTGCAGGCGGTGGGCCTGCTGCTCACCGCGGCGGCCGGGAAAGCCGAGTCCGGCGCCGCGCACACCGCACGCCTGGCCTCCGCGATGGCCGGTGTGCCGGCCGCGGAGATGGCCGAGCAGCTCAGCCGCGACGCCCTGGAGATCCTCGGCCCCGCGGCGGCCCCGTCCGCACCGGACGCCCCCGGCGCGGGCGTCTTCGAGCAGGGCCTGCGGCTGCCGGTCCTCGCCTTCCTCGGCGGCGGAACCGACGACGTGCAACGCGGACTGGTCACCCGCGGCCTCGGCCCGAGCTGAGGACGCCCGCTATCCCGCGGGGCCGGCCGAAGGGCCGAGTGCTCCGGCCGCGACCAGGGCGATGATGGCCGCGCCCACCAGGACCCGGTAGACGACGAACGGTGTGAAGCTGTTGTGCGAGATGTACTTGAGGAACCAGGCGATGGCGGCGTAACCCACCGCGAAGGCGATGACCGTGGCCAGCAGCGTCGGACCCCAGGCCGGTGAGGGTCCTTCACCGATCTTGGCCAGCTCCAGGCCGCCGGAGGCCAGCACCGCCGGGACGGCGAGCAGGAAGGAGTAGCGCGCTGCGGCTTCCCTGCTGTAGCCGAGGAAGAGCCCGGCGCTCACGGTGCCGCCCGAGCGCGAGACGCCCGGGACCAGCGCGAGCGACTGGGCGAAGCCGTAGATCACGGCGTGCGGAAGACTCAGCTCGCTGATGGGCTTGGCGTACCGCACGGCCCGCGAACGGTCCGCGACACCGAGGACCAGGCCGAAGAGGATCAGGACGGTCCCGGTGATCCGCAGGTCGCGCAGGCTGGTCTCGATGGGGTGCTGGAACGCGGCCCCCAGCACGGCGATGGGGACGGTGCCGACGATGACGAACCAGCCCATCCGCGCGTCGGGGTCCTTCCGCCGCTCCGGTACGAACAGCGACGCCGTCCAGGCGCTGACGATCGAGGCGATGTCCCGCCGGAAGTAGATCAGCACGGCCGTCTCCGTGCCCAGCTGGGTGACCGCCGTGAACGCCGATCCGGGATCGCTCCACCCGGCCAGCGCGGAAACCACCCGCAAGTGGGCGCTGGAGGAGATCGGCAAGAACTCGGTGAGCCCCTGCACCAAGCCCAGCAGAGCGGCTTCGAACCAGGACATCAAGGGCGCGCTCCACAGGCGGTCGGCTCTCCCCGGCCGAGCTGTGGCCGAACATGATCAAGGCTAACGCACCCGCGACCAACGGCTCTCCGCCCCCAGCCGCCGCCGGACCGCGGTACGACGCGGAGCGCGGCGTCCGCCCCGCCGACCGCCTCCGCCGCGGGACCCCCCACCACGTCGTCCGCCGAGCGGCCGAACAACGACGCGGCGGCCTGGCTCCACGAGCTGACACGGCCGGCGTCGTCGGCGGTGAACAGCGGCTCCGGCACCTGTCCCGTCTCCACGTACCGATCATCGGCGCAAGAGCGCCACGGCGCAGAACCCGGGATCCCCGTGACGACCGCCGCCCGTGGGGATTCTCCTGTCGCCCACCGCCGTCCGAACCGCGCCCCGCTCCGAGGGGCCGGCTATCGGTCGAGGAGCGGTGAGGTGGCGGCGGTCGCGGCGGCCGACTCGCGGGTCCGGCGGTCTGCGGCCGGTGAGCGGTCCGGCGGCCGGACCGCGGGTCCGGGGACCGGTGACCGGTACGGCCGGTCCCCGGACCCGGCGCGGTGCGCACGACCGGGACGGCGGCCTCGCGGTCGTACGACCGGGAAGGCGCCCTCCTCAGCGCAGGGCCACCAGCGGCGCCGCCGACATCACCGCCACGAGAGCCGCCGCCAGCGCGATGATGATCCGGCGCTGTCCGCGCAGCCGGGCCCGGTCGGCCGCCGCCGCGCGCCGCCGCTTGCGCCGCGCCTGTGCGGCGGCGTCGAGGAACTCCCTCTCCCGCACCGTCGGTTCGTGGCCGTCCCGGCCGCACAGGTCATGGGCCTCGGCGAGGTCCACGCCCCGGTACAGGCGCTCGGGCGGGCGCCCGTGCGCGTGCCAGGCGCGGGCGGCCTCCGTCAGGCGGCGGTGCACGCGCAGGTTCTGGGCCTCCGTCTCCGCCCATCGCGCGAGGCGGGTCCACGTCCGGGCCACGGCCGCGTGCGCCCACATGGCGCGGTCGCGGTCGAGGGTCAGCGCACGGGCGCGGGCGAAACGTTCCAGCACGGTCCTGGTCGCCGGGTCGTCGTCCAGATCCGACAGCGCGACCGCCGCGGGTCCCGGCCCGGCGGGCGCCTCGGCGGCGGCCAGCCGCAGCAGGACCGAGCGGGCCCGGCGGTGCAGCGCCTCGGGCAGGTCCGCCCAGGCGGCCTCGGCGCAGCGCGCGGCCACCCCGTCGATCCCGCCGACGGCACGCAGCACGGACAGGCTCAGCACTCCCCCGTCGCGGCGCAGCCACACCTCGCGCAGCGCGGCCGACACCAGCGGGAGGGCGCCCGGCTGGCCCGCCGCCGCCGCGACCAGGACGGCGACCAGGTCCTCCTGGGCCGGGCAGCCGGCCCGGGCCGCGGGCTCGGTGACCGCCCGGCGCAGGTCCTCGGGCGCCATCGGCCCGACGACGAGGGGGTCGTCGAAGAGGGCGGAGGACAGCAGCGGCCTGCCGAGCCAGCGGTCGTAGGCGTCCGCGCGGGTGCAGATGACGATCCGCCGGCGGCCGGCCGCCGCGGAGCCGAGCAGGTCCAGGAAGCGGAGGCGTTCGGCGGACGAGCGGCACAGCGTGAACAGCTCCTCGAACTGGTCGATGACCACGACCGACTCGCTGTGCCCCGGGGACGGCCCGGCGCCCGGCCGGGCGAGCCACCGGCCGGCCTTCCGCAGCGGGTCGGGACCCGGGGTGAGGACGACGACGGGACCCGGGTGGCCCTCGGCCCGCAGCAGGGCGATCAGCCCGGCGTTCAGCAGGGAGGTCTTGCCCGCGCCGGACGGCCCCGTCACGGTGACGACCCGGCGGTGGCGCAGCCGCTCCCGCAGATCGGCGGTCAGCGCCTCGCGGCCGAAGAACCACTCCGCGTCGTCGGGCCGGAAGGGCGCCGCCCCGAGATAGGGCACGGCGTCCCCGATCCCGGCCCCGACCCCGTCCGCCGGCAGCCCCGCCCGGGAGCCGGGGGCCGGGATCGCGCCGCCGCAGGCCTCCCCTTCCGCCGGGGCCGCGCCGCCGCCTGCCTCCGCTGCCGCTCCGAGCGCGTCGGCCACGTCGTGCCAGCGCAGCCGCCACGCCTCCACGTCGCCGCCGCAGCCCTCCACGTAGGCGATGGTCACCGCGAGCGTGGGCAGCCGGCGACCGCCCGCGGCGACCGAGAGGCTGGCGGCGGAGGCGTGGGCGCGTACGGCCAGCTGCCGGTAGCTGGGCGCGCCCGCCTTCGATCGCAGCTGCCGCAGATCGGCGGCGAACCTCAGCACAGGGGTGTCCCCGTCTTCCAGCGGCCGTTCCTGACGTGGCACCGGAACCCCTTTCCCGGCCGCCGTCCCGGGGGGCGGCGGCGCTGGGGACGTCCGACGGATCTGCGGTGGCGTTTCGTGCGGCATCCGAGCGGCTCCGCCGCGTACGAGAGCGTCCCCACACGGTACGCACAACGCTGTGAACGGCGGCATCGTGGATTTCGCCAATTCTGCGAGCGCATGACTTGACCCGTGATCACATGGAATATACCCATCCGGGTGTTCACCGTTGTTCGAGGTTGATGTTCAGCGCGTCCGGCGGGCACCTGAACAACGCGATATCCGGTAGTCATGAGACGGCGGAGCGCCGAACACCATTGCCGGCCGCCGCCTGTTCGCCCTCCAAGAGCGCGTCGCCTTCGTCGGGAGATCCCCATGAAGTTTTCCCGGTACTGCCGCTCACTCCTGTCCACACCCGGCACCGCGGTGCACCGGTATGCGAAGTGCCATGACTCCGGTGCCGACATCGCCATGGTGGACCTGGAGGACTCCGTGCCGCCGCAGCGCAAGGAGGAGGCCCGGCGGCTGGCCGCGGACTTCTTCGCGGACCCCGGCGGCCCGGCGCGCCGGGCGATCCGGATCAACGCCGTGAGCGAACCGGACGGCCTGCGCGACCTGCTCGCGCTGCGGCACTACCCGGTCAAGCCGGCCCTCGTCCTGATCCCCAAGGCCGAGTCGGCGCGCGACATCGAGATCGTCGAGCACGCGCTGGCGCCGACCTGCCCGGACACCGAGTTCTTCGCCGTGGTCGAGACACCGCGCGGGCTGCTGAACACCGCCGCCATCGCCGCCGCCTCACCTCGGCTGCGGGCGGTGGTCTTCGGCTCGGCCGACTACGCCTTCGCGGTGGGCGCGCGGCTGACGTGGGAGGCGCTGGCCTACGCCCGGGCCACCGTGGTCAACAGCGCCCGGGCGGCCGGGATCGAGGTCATGGACGCCCCCTACTTCGAGGCCCTCGACGTCGAGGGGCTGCGCCACGAGGCCGCCGCGGCACGCGACTTCGGCTTCAGCGGCAAGGTCGCCGTCCACCCCCGGCAGATTCCCGTCATCAACGAGTCCTTCTCCCCCGGTCCCGGACTGCTGGACCACGCGCGCAGAGTCGTGGCCGCGGGGCGGGAGAACGGCAGGGACGCGACCATGGTCGACGGCGCGATGGTCGGAGCGCCCTTCTTCGAGGCGTCCCAGCAGCTGATCGAGGAGTTCGGCTAGCTCCGGACGGGCGCCGGCCGGACGAGCGGAAAGCCTCCGCGACCGCCCTGCACCCTCCCCCGGCCGTACCCGTACCCGCAGCGGTGTCCGCGTCCGTACGCGCCAGGGCCGTACGAGGAGCCCGCGGCGTCCGCGCGCCGACGCCCGCCACGCCCGCCAACCGTGCCGCCGCAAGACCACGTGCCGCCGCGCACCGCACGGCAGCACCACGCCATGAAAGCCCACCGGTGCATCCGCACACCCCTCGCCAGGGAGTTGTCCGACATGACGCAAAGCCCCCCGCTCGACATCACCGGCCCCCACCGGCACCGCAACAACGCCACGATGCTGGAGGTCGCCGACCCCGCGTGGCGCAAGGCAGCGGACGCCGGGCTCATCGGCATCCATGTCGACACCCCCGACGCCAACAACCGGCTCGTGGTCAAGGAGACCGGGCACGAGTTCGTCAACATGTGCTCGGTCGGCTACCTGGGGCTCAACCACCACCCGGCGGTCATCCAGGGTGCCATCGACGCCCTCCAGGAGGCGCAGGCCACCTGGCTGGTGGTCTCGACCACCCGGATCCGCCACAACCTCATGGTGCAGATGGAGGAGGAGCTGGGCGAGTTGTTCGGCGCGCACGTCCTGCCGGGCACCTCCTGCACCGCGCTGACCGCGGGCATCCTGCCGCTGATCGGCTCGGGCCACCTGGGCGGCGACGGGCAGCCGCGTGTCATGGTCTTCGACCGCTTCTGCCACTTCTGCATGTCGTACGTGAAGCCCGTGTGCGCCGAGGAGACCCTGGTCCTGACCTGCGACCACAACGATCTCGACCAGCTGGAGAAGATCTGCCGGCAGTACCCGCGGGTCGCGTACGTGGCCGACGGGGCGTACTCGATGGGCGGGGCGACGGCGCTGGCCGGCCTGAAGGAACTCCAGGACAGGTACGGGCTGTTCCTCTACATCGACGACTCGCACTCGCTGTCCCTGGTGGGCGAGCACGGCGAGGGATTCGTCCGCTCGCAGCTGGAGATGAACGACCTGACGGTGATCGTCGCCAGCCTGGGCAAGGGCTTCGGCACCGGCGGCGGCATCGCGATGCTCGGCAGCCGCGCGATGTTCGAGTTCCTGCACCGGCACGCGGGACCGGTGGGATGGTCGCAGAACATGTCGCTGCCGCTGGTGGGCGCCTCGCTGGCCAGCGCCGCGATCCACCGCTCGCCCGAACTGGGCGAACTCCAGCGCCGGCTGCACGCGAACATCGACCACTTCGACCGCGTCTATCCCACGCCCTTCGCGGGCAACGGACTTCCGGTGCGGCGGATCACCGTCGGCGAGGCGGACGACGCCGTCCGGCTGTCCGCCGAGCTGTACCAGCGGGGCTTCTACAGCTCCGCGGTCTTCTTCCCCATCGTCCCGCGCGGCGAAGCGGGGCTGCGCATCATGCTCCGCTCGGATCTGAGCACGGAGAAGATCGACGAGTTCGCGGGCAGCGTCCGGGATGTGATGGCCGCCCTCTGAGCGGCCGGCCCGGTCCGCCACACCCCATCCGACCCGCCGGCGCGATCCGCCGGCCCCTCCCGCGGCGGACGCCCGAACCCCGATCCGCCGAGCCGACTCCCCGTGAGAGGACGCGCACATGGACGACGTACGCACCACGGACGCCCCCGCC